>CAYQBW010000722.1:0-1918 GCA_964415725.1 uncultured Planctomycetia bacterium | reverse complement strand
CCGCCGGCCGGCGGCTCTCACTGAGGTTGTCCACTCACTCCCCCGGCGGGATTCCCGCCGGCGCGGGAACCCGGCCCGGGTGATTCGTGAATCATCCGGGTCGGCGGATCCTTCTCTCCAGAAGGGCCAGGATCTTCCCGAAGCGCGGGTCCCCGCGGAGGGACTCCAGGTCCGGGTCGGCCCGCATGTGGGCCGGGTCCGAGTATCCAAGGCGGACGGCCTTCCTCAACTCTGAGAAGGCCTCTTCCTTTTTTCCCAGGAGGGCGTAACTGCAGGCCAGGTTGTAGTGGACCGTGGGATCCCGCGGCTGGAGCCGGGCCAGGGTCAGGTCCACTTGGAGCCCTTCCTCGATATACCCAAGCTTGGTAAGAAGATCGCCCAGGGAGAAGAGGATCTCCAGGTCGTGGGGCCTCCTTCGGGCCGCGGCCTTCAGGATCTCCAGGACGTGGCGGTCTGCGATCTCCTCCAGGGACGTTCTCCGGGAATCTTTCTCTACCATCCTCGGCGGGCCTCCTCGGAGGGGACCATAAAAGGCGGCGTTCGGATGGTCAACTTCTTCCGGGTGGATCGTGCCAGGGGAGAGGGGGGTGGTTAGAATGGAGGCCATGGAAGAAAACCCTCCAACCCAGGAACCGGAAGTCTTTTTCTGCGATCTCTGCCAGGAGTCCATCCCCGAGGGGGATCTCCTGGAAGGTCGAGCCGTGGAGATCCAAGGGCGGCGGGTTTGCCGCAGGTGCAGGGCGCGGCTCGTTCCTCCCCTTCCTTCGGCCCGGCTCGCGGCGGTCCTGGCCTTTCTGGCCCTCCTTGCCGCGGGGGCCGCGGCCGGCCTGGTCCTGCTCCAGAAAAGAGAGGCGGACCAATGGCGGCAGGCCCAAACCTCCTGGGAAGATGGATGGGCCGTCCGGTGGGAAGCGGGAAAGGAGGAGGCCCGGCGGGAAAGGGAAGCGCTCGGGAAAGCCCTCCAGTCCCTGGGGCACCGGATGGGGGAGGCGGAGAAGACCCTGGGAGAGCTGGCCCGGGGCCGGAAGACCCTCTCCGACGCCTTGGAGGCCTTGAAAAAGGACATGTTTTCCCTGCGCACTGCCTTGACTGGGAAGATGCTCGTCCTGGCGGAGCGCCTTGCCGCCCTGGAAACGGCCCTGGATGGAGCCAGGAAAGGGATGGAAGAGCTCTCCCGCCGGTTCGCCTCCCTCTCGAAGCAGATCGTGGTCCCCCGGTCCCTTCCTCTGCCGGATCTGCCCCGGGGAAGCGGGTCTCCTTCCCCCCGGGCATCTCCCAAGGCCCCCTCGGAAGAGGAGCTGGCCCGGCTGGAAAAACAACTCCAGAGCCCGGAAGCCGACCAGCGCTGGAAGGCCGTGGAGGCCCTGGAAAAGATGGCCGGGCCCGAGGCCGTCCGCCTGGTGGCCCGGGCTCTCCAGGACCGGGACATCTGGGTCCGGCGGTTGGCCGCGGAAGTCCTGGGGCGCATGGGACGGGAAGAGGCGGTGGGGCCCTTGATCGAGGCCCTTTCCGACCCGGAAGCCATGATCCGGGCGGCCGCCCTGGCGAGCCTGAAGACCTTGACGGGAAAGACCTTCGGCTACGACCCAAACGCCTCCCCCGGGGCCCGGAAGCGGGCCATCCTTCTCTGGCGTGCCTGGTGGGAGAAGCGCAAGGGGAGCGGAAAGTCTCCGAAGGGTTGAGGGGGAGAGGAACGAACCCGGTTTGAGGAGGAGGAATTCATGAGGGACCCCTGGGAAGGAGGGCGCAGGGCGACCCGGATCGTCGCGACCCTGGGACCGGCCTCGGCGGAAGAAGAAACGATCCGGGCCCTGGTCCGGGCCGGGGTGGATGTCTTCCGGTGCAATTTCTCCCACGGCGACCACGCCTTCCACGGAAGGACCTTCGAGAGGATCCGCCGTGCCGCCCGGTCCGAGGG
>CAYQBW010000721.1:0-1921 GCA_964415725.1 uncultured Planctomycetia bacterium | reverse complement strand
TTGACGAACACGGTCTCGGCGTTGGATACGGTGGACAGGTTGTCCGCCGTGACGAAGGCGAAGGTCAGGTCCTTGCCGGCGAACCAGGATAACTCGCCCGGGCCCACCTGGAAGGCCGCCGCGGCCCGCCCCGAAGAGTCCAGCTTGCCCAGGAAGTTCTGGAAATAGCTCGTGTTCACCAGGTAGATCCCCACCCGCGTGAAGGAGTCCGCGTTCAAGGGCAAAAGGTTCCCCCCGGGAAGGGGCGTTCCCGGCGTGATCCCCGAGCCCCCGACCAGCAGGAGGTAGGGCCTGCCCGCCGCCTTGCCCCCGGCGTTGAGGTTGAACGTCACCTTGCCCCCCCGGGCCGCGCTGAGGCTCCCCGCCGAGGCGGTGAGCATGGGGTTGTAGCTCGTCCCGTTCACCCCCTGGGTGAGGATCCACTTCTCCGGATCCAGCTTCACCGAGCTCACCCGGCCCTTCACGGGGATGGTATAGCTCTGCTTCCAGTCCGAGTTCCAGACCGTCACCCTCTGCTTTCCCGCCGACGTATACACGTCCAGCTGGATCGGCATGGAAAAGACCTTCCAGCCGTAGACGTCCTGGGTCTGCTCGATGGTGAGATCCAGGTAGGGCTTGCCGCCGACGGTAATGTTCTTCCAGCCGTACTTGTAGTAGGGCCCGCCCCGCCCGTAGACCCACTCCTGGAAGAACCACTTGAGCCCCCGCCCCGTCACGCGCTCGCAGACGTTGCGGAAGTCCTCGGTGGTGGCGCTGTCGCCGAAGAAGGTCTTTCGGTATTCGGCCAGGCACTTGAAGAAGAGGGCGTCCCCCAGGACCCCGCGGAGCTGGTGGAGCACCCAGGATCCCTTGTCGTAGGAGTTGGTCCCGCTGAAGATGGCGGACATGCTGGAGGAGTTGTAGCAGTAGACCGTGCCGCTCAAGGTCCGGGGCCGGTTTCGGTGATTCATATAACTGTGGTAGGCCGCCATGGATCCGCCGGGCCGCCTTTCCTGCCAGAGGGCCTCGGAGAAAGTGGCGAAACCCTCGTTGAGCCAGATGTCCCCCCAGGTCTTGCAGGTCACCATGTCGCCCCACCACTGGTGGGAGAGTTCGTGGGCGGAAAGCCACGTGGAATACCCGCTCTGGCTGGCCACGGTCTGGTGCTCCATGCCCCCTCCCCAGGGGAAGCGGGCGATCCCCGCCTTCTCGATCACCCCCGTCATCCAGGGGTATTCCCCGTAGGCGCCGCAGAAGGCCCGCATGATTTCGGGAAACCGGTTGAGGTAGGACTGGACGTAATTCCACTCCTCGGGATAGACATAGAAGTTCAAGGGCATCTTCTTGCCCTTCCACGTGAAGGTGTCCGTCCGGACCCTGTAGTTGCTCACCGCCAGCGAAACCAGGTAGGGGATGATCGGGTAGTGCACCTGCCAGCGGAACCGCTTCCATCCCGTGCCCACCGTGTCGACGCCCATGAGCTTCCCGTTGGACACGCCGTAGAGCGTGGAGGGCACGGTGAGCCAGATCTCGGCGGTGGACTTGTCGCCGAGCTGGTCCTTGCAGGGCCACCAGTTCTTGGCGAACCAGGGCTCGCTCAAGCTCCAGACGATGGGCTGGCCGTGGTGGTAGTTGAACCCGAAACTACCCCAGCCGCTGTTGCGGGGCGTGCCCCGGTAGGCCACGGTGAGGGTGAAGGTCTGTCCCTTGTTGTAGGTCTTGTCCAGGGTGATCCGGATCCGGTTGGTGGGCCTGGAGAAAGCCACCGCTTTTCCCCCCATCTTCACCGAGGAGACCGTCATGTTGGAGAGAAGGTCCAGGTAGACGGTCTTCAGGGAGGAAACCAGGCTCTTGGCGGTCATGGTGTTGGTCCCCGAGAGGGTCCTGGTCGAGGGATCCACCTTGATGTCCAGCTTGTAGTGCAGGACGTCGAAGGCGGAAC
>CAYQBW010000720.1:0-1932 GCA_964415725.1 uncultured Planctomycetia bacterium | reverse complement strand
GGCACGGGCCACGACCTTCTCCGTAGTCCTTTCCATCTTTCTGGTCATCGTCTTCGACGCCTTCTTCGTCGCCCTCTTCAGGATGCTCTAAGCCATGGGACTCTTTCGCAGGAGAAAGAAGCGGTTCCAGATCCCCTACGAGAGGGATCCCGAAGCGGACCACGTCCGGGTGGTGGCCCTGAGCATGCACTTCGAGGGCAAGAGGGTGCTCCGGGACATCGATCTCGGGATCAAGAGGGGGGAGGTCTTCGTGGTCATGGGCCCCTCGGGCTGCGGGAAGACCACCCTCCTCAAGCACATATGCGGTCTCCTTCCTCCGGACCTGGGAACGGTCTACCTGGACGGGAGGGACATCTACCTCCTCCCCGAGGACGACCTCAACCAGCTCCGGCGCCGGATGGGGATGTCTTTCCAGGGCGGTGCCCTGATCAACTCCATGTCCGTCCTGGACAACGTGAAGCTCCCCATCAAGGAGTCCACCGACCTCCCCGACGCCCTGATCACCACCCAGGCCCGGGTCAAGCTGGACATGGTGGGTCTTCTCCACGCCGCCCACCTTCTGCCGGGGGACCTCTCGGGGGGGATGAGGAAGAGGGCGGCCGTGGCCCGGGCCATGGCCCTGGACCCGGAGATCCTCTTCTTCGACGAGCCCACGTCGGGGCTGGACCCGATCATGGCGGCCGAGCTGGACAACCTGGTCCTCAAGCTAAACCAGGTCTTCCGCATCACCATGGTGGTGGTCACCCACGACCTGGCCTCGGCCTTTACCATAGCCGACAGGATCGCCATGCTCAAGGACGGAAGGGTCCTGGCCCTTGGAACCAGGGAAGAGATTCAGGCAAGCCGAAACCCGGAGGTCCAGGCCTTCATCCGGCGTTCCATCGAGGAGGCCGGGGAACAGGGCGTGGACTTCACGAAATACCTCGTAAGGTGAACTATGACCCTTCAGGCCGACAGGTTCAAAGTGGGGATCTTCCTCCTGGTGAGCGCCTTTCTCTTCGTGGCGTTCTTCGGCTTCTTCATCGGGAGGGCGGTCCTCAAGCCCACCAGGACCTACACGATCCGTTTCAAGGAGACCGTCAAGGGCCTCTCCAGGGGGTCCCGGGTGAACTACCACGGCGTTCCCGTGGGAACGGTGACGGGGATGCGCCTGGAGGGGGACACGACGGTGGTGGAGATCAAGCTCGACCCCAGCCTGGCCAAGGTGCAAAAGGGCGTCACCAAGGCCTCGCTGGAGCGCAATCCCCTCACGGGGCTGGCCACGGTGGAGCTGGAAGGGTGGAAGAAGGGGGCCCCGGAGCTTCCCGGGGGAGGGGTCATCCCCGCGGGGACCTCCTGGGGCACGGAAGTGATGAAGACCCTTCCCGAGATCCTGAAGGACCTCTCCAGGACCCTGAAAAACCTGGAGAAGGCATCGGCGGCGATCAACGACCTCCTCCAGCCGGCGACCAGGAACAGGTTCAAGGACCTCCTGGGCAACCTGGACGAACTCGCCAGGAGGCTTCCGGAGACGGTGGACCGGATGGACCTGGAAGGGCGGAAGACCATGGAGACCCTGCGGTCGGCGGCGGAGAGGCTCACGGGGGCGGTGGACCGGCTCGAGAAGGAGGTGGCTTCCCTCTCGGGGGAGGCCAAGGGAACCCTGGCCGAGGCGAGGAGGACCATGGTCTCGGGAAGGAAGTTCCTGGAAGGAAAGGAAGTGAACGGACTCTTGGCCTCGGCTTCCCGGGCCGCGGCGGCCCTGGAGGAGACCCTGGGCGAGACCCGCCGTTTCCTGGGGGAAGCCAGGGGAGCGATCAAAAGAAGCGAATACGATATCCGGCCCCTGGCGGACCGGCTGGCGGCGGCGGCCGAGGCCGTCCAGAGGCTCGCCTCGCTCCTGGAGCGCGCCCCCGACGCCTTGATGTGGGGCCGGCCCAGGGAGGAGAGGAC
>CAYQBW010000719.1:0-1932 GCA_964415725.1 uncultured Planctomycetia bacterium | reverse complement strand
TCCCTTCTTCTGCCTGGGCCTGGCCGTGGCGGGGTCCCTCTCGGCCTGGCCCAGGGAAGTGGGGCGCATCTACGCCTCCAACCTGCTCGGCTCGGCCCTGGGCTGCGCCGCCGCCGTCCTGCTCCTCTCGGCCGGGCTCTCGGGGGTGACGGCCATCCTGGTCGCGGCCCTGGCGGTCTCGCTGGGCGGCATCCTCTTCGGCCTCTCCGCCGGAGGGGCCCGCTTCCTTCCCCCCCTCCTTGCCGCCGCCGCGCCGCTTCTGCTCCTCCTTTTCACGCCCGTGGACCGGGTCTTCCTCCTGGTCACGCCCAAGAGCAAACCCTTGTGGAAGGTGGAACACGTCTCGGAGAGCCTCGAGGCACGCGGGCTGGGCAACTACGCCCGCGTCCGGGTGGGCCTCAAGGACCCTAAAAGGCCCGAGATGGAGCTGGAGACCAACTTCCAGCTCACCCCCGACGGTAAGGCCTTCGTGGTCTGGGTGGACGACAAGGACGAGGACGGAGGCAAGACCCTGCTCCCCGTGGATGAGATCCGGCGAAAAGGAAACGGGCTGGACTACCGGATCGTCCCCTGGATCGTCTACACCCGCTGGTCCACCCTGTCGAGGGTGGACGCCTTCCACTGGCCCAGGGTCTTCCCTCCCTGGGGGCTCTGGGGGCTCTCCAAGAAGTGGAAAGGCTCCGTCCCGGCCCAGAAGGGAATCACCATCGACTCCTGGGCCATGACCTCCATCATGCACTATACCGGCGGGCCCCTGGATACGCCGGGACAGAAAGCGCCCCTGAAGGTCCTGGAATACCTGCCCGCCGGCGCGGTCCACCGGGTCTCCCGCAAGGGAGGCTCCATCCTCTGCATCGGGGCGGGCGGGGGACTGGACGTCCTTACGGCCCACTACTTCGGCAAGAAGAGGATCGTGGGGGTGGAGATCAACCCCTCCGTCGTGGAGGCGGTGCGGAAGGTCTTCCCCGCCTTTTCGGGCTACCTCTACGACTCCCGCAGGCACCCGGGCATCGAAGTCCACGTGGCGGAAGGCCGCCACTTCATGGAAACCACCAGAGAAAAGTTCGACGTGGTCCAGCTCTCGGGGGTGGACACCTTCTCCACCACCGAGGCCGGGGCCTTCTCCCTTTCGGAGAACTTCCTCTACACGGTGGAGGCCTTCAAGACCTACCTGGCCCACCTGAAGGACGGAGGCGTCCTCACCCTGACCCGCTGGTTCGCCCCGGCGGGGGAGCCCTCGCCCGGGCCGGACGGCAAGCTCCACATCTGGCCCCGCTACTCCCTCAGGCTCCTCACCCTGGCCTGGAAGGGCCTGGAGGCTTTCGGCGTGAAGGACCCGGGGAAGTGCATCTACTTCTTCCGGTCCGGGCTCTTTACGGTCATCCTGGTCCGGCCGGAAGGGTGGACCCCGGCCCAGACGGCCGTCCTGGACGGATTCCTGGCGAAGATGGGCTTCGAGCCCTTGTTGCTTCCCGGCGCGAAAGGCCCGGCCCTCACGGTGGCCGGCAAGAGCTGGCCCAACGTGTATGTCGAGTTCGCCCGGGCCCCGGACAAGGACGCCTACATCGCTTCCTACCCCTTCAACGTGGAGCCCCCCACGGACGACCGGCCCTTCTTCTTCGAGGTCTCCCGGTTCAAGCACATCTTCTCCAAGGAGCACTACCTGAACTCCCTGGGCGGGATGACGGCCCACGGGATTCTCTCGGTCCTCCTGGTGGAGGTCCTCCTTCTCGGCTTCTTCCTGGTGATCCTCCCCTTGAAAAACCTCCTCCTGGCCCTGAAGAAGGAACTCCCCCGGGGGCGGATCACGGGGGGAACCCTCTACTTCGCCTGCCTGGGGCTGGGATTCATGCTGGTGGAGATCGCCCTCTCCCAGAAGTTCATCCTCTTTCTGGGACACCCCTTCTCCTCTCTCGCCGTGGTGCTCTTCGC
>CAYQBW010000718.1:0-1936 GCA_964415725.1 uncultured Planctomycetia bacterium | reverse complement strand
GCGAGGAGGAGGCCGGTCCTCCAGGAGCGGGGGCGGTAGGTGAAGATGATTTGGTGGGAGCCGGGGGGGACGGCGACGGCCCGGTAGGTGCCGTAGGCGCGGTGGATGGGGAGAGTTTTTTTCTGGTCCAGGACGACTTCCCAGCCGGGGTAGTGGTTGTCCAGGAGAACGAGCCAGGCCCATCCGTCGGCCCGGGTTTGGATCCGGATACGGTCGGGGGCATCTTCCACGATCCGGGCTTCGCCTTGGTGGAAGGGTTTGCCCGGAAGCTTCAGGGTGGCCTCCTCGAAGAAGACGGTCTTGGCCGGGTCGATCCTGGGATCGAAGAAGGGGACGGGCCGGCGGTGGATCCAGACCTGGTCCCCGGCCAGGTAGGCCCGGGGCAGGGCGTCCAGGTTCTCGTAGACGCCGGCGCCGGGGCCGCGGAAGACCTCCTTCCAGCCGGGAGGGGCCTTCCAGTGTTTCGCCGTGACGTAATAGCGCACCCCCAGAAGATCGAAGGCCCGGATGCCCATCCGCATGGTTTCGTGGCCCACGTCCTGGGGGAGGGTGGCGGGGTTCTTCAAAAGGCCGTAGAGGAGAAGGACGTATCGGCTGGGATCGAAACAGTCGTGGCCCCTGGCGTCGGAGAGGCCATAGACGCAGGCCGTATCGGGGCGAAATGTCATGCCGTCCCCCATGACCCGGAAGGGTTTGCCCTCCTTTTCGGCCTTCTCCTTGGCCTTTTTCAGCCAGGCGATGGAGGGCGTCTCGGGGTAGATTTCTTCGATGGGCGTGGCCGGGTTGAAGCCGTATCCGAAGGAGAAGAGATCCAGGGCGAGCAGGGCCCCCAGGGCAAGCAGGGGAAAGAAGACCCGGCGGGCCGAAAGGAGCCAGGCCAGGCCGGCGGCGGAAAGCAAAAGGAAGGCCAGGTCCCTGGGGGAAAGGACGGGCCCGGGCTTCCCTCCTCCCCAGAGCCCGAGGACCCAGGCGGCGAGCCCCGCGAAGGCGGCGGCGACGAGAAGCCCCAGGGGGAGGAGGAGGGTCTTTCGCTCCTCTCTTTCCATGGTCGAAAGGCGGTTCAGCGTCCAGGCGGAAAGGGCCGCCGCCGCCAGGGGAAAGAGCACGCCCGCCCGGGAGGCCTGGGCGATGAAGAGGAGTTTTCGGCCCAACTGATTCAAGAGCGGGACCTGGGCGCCGTAGAGCCAGGCCAGGGAGCCCAGAAGGAAGAGGCCCAGGGGGAGCCCCTTCTTGCGGCCCGGGAGAAAGGGAAAGAGAAGGAAGAGGAGAAGGGGAATGGCCCCCAGGTAATCGCCGTTTACCTCGACGAAGTTGGGGCCCGGCGGGCCCGTCCAGGTCCCGAGTTCGGGCCGGCCCCAGGCCCCGGGAAAAAGGAGGTGGAGGAGCTGGCCGTCGCCGCCGAAACGGGGGTCGTCCAAAAGCAGAAGGCCCAAAAGTCCGAGCAGGACCCCCAGGACGAGGCGGGCCGGACTTTTCTTCCGGCCGGAAACCCAGGCGCCCACAAGGATGGCCAGGCCCGCCGCGCCCAGGGCCGGGACCACCCAGCGCGGGATTCCGGAGGGCCAGATCTTCTCCGCCGCTCTCAGGGCGCCGATCTCGGAGTGGCCCAGGTATTCCAAAAAGGGTAGCCAGGAGGGCAGGGCCATGAGGCACCCGGCCAGGAAAGCCAGGGCGAAGGGGAGAAGCAGGGAGGGCTTCCAGCCGGCCCGAAACAGGACGTAGACCCAGAGGAAACCACCGAGAAAGAAGGAGGTCTGGGGGTAACCCCCCAGGTTGGAGGCGGCGAAGCAGAGCCCGAAAAGGAGAAGGTCCAGGCCCTTCCGGCGGGAGAGGTAGCCTTCCAGGAAGAAGAGGGCCGGCGGCAAAAAGCAAAAGACCTGGGCCGGCGTAAACTGGAGCCAGAGCACCATGTAGCCCCCGAGCCCCAGGGCCAGGG
>CAYQBW010000717.1:0-1946 GCA_964415725.1 uncultured Planctomycetia bacterium | reverse complement strand
GAGGCGGAAGAGGAAGAAGAAGATGTGGAAGAAGAAGTGACTTCCCCTTCCGGGACCGAGTCGGAGGATTGGGAAGAGGAGGAAGAGGAAGAAGAAGAAGAGGAGGAGGAGGAGGAAGAGAAGGCGCCGGAGGAGGTCCTTGCCGAAGGGGAGGAGGAGTTCGAGGAAGAAGAGGAAGAAGAGGAAGAAGAAGAGGAGGCCGCTCCCGTCCAACCGGGTCTTTTTCCCGAGGTGGAACTCGAGGAAGAGGAAGAAGAGGCGGAGGAGGAGGAAGAAGAGCTGGAGGCCGGGGAGGAGTTCGAGGGAGAAGGGGAGGAAGAGGAAGAAGAGGAAGAAGGAGCCGTCTTGGAAACCCGTGAAGGCCAGGAGGAAGAGACCATGGTGGAGCCCGAGGCGAAGGGGGCTGGAGGAGAGATGGAAAAGGAAGAGGAGACTCCAAGGGCGGAGATTCCCAGGCCCCAGGCGGGGGCTCCCGAGCCTTCCGTGGTCATTCCCAGGCCGGAGAGAGAGGAGCCCTTACCGGCGGCGGCGGAGGCCCGGGTCCCCGTCTCCGAACCCGTTCTCCTGGATCGGGCCGCCGCCCTGGTGATGGAGAACGGGAGGGCTTCGATCACCATGCTCCAGAGAAAACTCCAGATCCGCTTTGCCCAGGCCTCCCGTCTCCTGGATGATCTGGAACTCCTGGGCGTGGTGGGCCCCTACAGGGGGAGCCTCCCCAGGGAGATCCTGATGTCCCCCGGCGAGTGGGAGCAGGTTCGAGAGACCTACCGGACCTGAGCCCGGATCCTTCGGGGGGCCCTCTTTTCCTTTCGTCCTTTCGAGAGGGGGGTGGCGTGTCGAAGGACCTCAAGGTGGCTCTCCTGAGCCTGGGCTGTTCCAAGAACCTGGTGGATTCGGAGGTGCTCCTGGCCCACCTGGCCGAGGCGGGAATCACCCTCACCCCGGCCCCTGAGGACGCCCACGTGGTGGTGGTGAACACCTGCGCCTTCATCGGGGACGCCCGGGAGGAGTCCATCGATACGCTTTTCCGGATGGCGAAGCTCAAGGAGGAGGGGCGGATCCGGGCGGTCCTGGCCGTGGGGTGTCTGCCCCAGCGTTACGGCGAGGAGCTGGCCGGGTCCCTTCCCGAGGTGGACGCCTTCCTCCCCATCTCCGACTACAGCCGGGTGGGGGAGGTCGTAACCCGCCTGGCCGCCGGCCAAGGTCCGGGGGGAGGGGCCCTCCTGGAGGGAGGACGGCCCAAGGAGCCAGGATCGGACCTGGACCGGCTTTTGCTCACCCCCGCTTCTTACGCCTATCTCCGGGTGGCCGAGGGGTGCGATCACCAGTGCTCTTTCTGCGCCATTCCCCTGATCCGCGGGAGGTTCAGGAGCAAGCCCATGGAGGTCCTCCTGGAGGAGGCCCGCCGCCTGGCCGGCCTGGGCGTGAAAGAGCTGGACCTGGTGGGGGAGGATTCCACGGCGTGGGGCAGAGATCTCCCGGGGGGGAGGAAGAGCCTGGCGGACCTGCTGGAGCGTTTGAACGACATCCCTGGAATTCGGTGGATCAGAATTCTCTACGGTTACCCCTGGAGCGTGACCCCGGCGCTGCTGGAGGCCCTCCGTGAGCTGGACAAGGTGGTTCCCTACCTGGACCTTCCCATCCAGCATTTCAGCACCCCCGTTCTCGAAGCCATGAAGAGGGGCGCCGGCGGGGATAAGCTCAGGGATCTTCTTTACCGGATCCGGGAAGAGGTTCCCGGAGTGACCCTCAGAACCACGGTTCTGGTGGGACATCCCAGGGAGACGGAACGCCGGTTCCGGGAACTGGTGGATTTCCTGGCGGAGTTCCGCTTCGAGAGGCTCGGGGCCTTCGCCTTCTCTCCGGAGGAGGGGACCCCGGCGGCGGCCATGGGGGGGCGGCCCTCCCGGAAGACCGCCCGGGCCAGGCTGGAAGAAGTGATGCGG
>CAYQBW010000716.1:0-1949 GCA_964415725.1 uncultured Planctomycetia bacterium | reverse complement strand
CCTTTCCCCCGCCAGCCCTCCGTGGCCACCAGGGGCAGGAGATAACGCCTTACCAGAATCACGACCCTCCTCCACTTCTTCAAGTCGGGCGGAAACTTTCCTCCCAACTCCTTGAGGGCGCTCTGGAGCAGGTATTCCTCCATGAAGGAATCCATGGGCCAGGCCTCCAGGGCCAGGTCCCTCAGGAGGCCCCGGAGGACCCGCAGTCTCTCCTTCTCCTGGCCGGCCGCCCCGTAGAGAGAGGCCAGGCGGAAGGCCGCCAGGGGCGCGAGGGGAAGGCCGTCCAGTTTCCGGGCTCCCGGGTATCGGGAGACCACTTTCTCCAGGAAATCGATCCGGACCGGCTCCGCCAGGGCCTCCCCCGCGATGGAGGCGGCCCAGAACCGAAGGAGGGCCCGGCCCGAAGGGTGGGGGCAGGAGTCCAGGGCGTCCTTGAGGAGGGAATAGGCCTGGTCGGGCTTGTTCTCCAGGCTCAAGGCCCGGGCCTTCTTCCGGAGGGAGGCGAGTTTCCCGGCCCACAAGGGGTCCACGGGGGGAAGCATGGGATAGCGGGGGAACTTGGGAAGGAGGAACGCTCCCTCCCTGTCGACCCGGAAGAAGAGGACCGCCCCGGGATCGCCCCCCAAGGCATCCCCTTTCTTCCGCCCTTCCCCGGCAAGGGCCCAGGACCTCTCCAGGATCATCTGGAAGCGGGCCACCAGGGCCAAGGCGTCCGATTCGAGCTGCCGGCGGACCCACTCGCGGGAGCGGAATCCCTGGAGATGGATCACTTCCTGGGCCAGGTAGAAGAACGTCCCCGAAAGCAGAACCACCCCCGACACGGCCAGGAGGGCGGGAAACCGGGACAAACCTTTGAAACGGGCCATGTGGTTACTCTACCTCAACCCTCCGGGAGAGGTGACAGCCTGGGCGCCCCCTCCGCTTTTCCCCGGACGGCCCCTTCTCATAGGGAGAGGGTTCCCTTGCGGCGCCGGCCTCTCTGGGGCATCTTCCCCGGGACCGGAACCTTCCCAGGAACCAGGCTGGAAAGGCGTTTCATGGAGACACCCTACGACGGTTCATCCTCCGGCGCGGCAGACCTGTATGCCCAAACGCGGGGGCCCGCCCTTCGGCCCGCCTGGGACCTTCTCCAGAAGCTCTCTCTCCAGCGGGGGGAACGGGTCCTCCTGGTCCCGGCCCGGGATGGGCGTTTCCTCCAGGTCCTGGCCTCCTTCCACAAGGAAGGGGCCATCACGGCCCTGGAGTTTCACCCCCTCCTGGCGCGGCGGGCGCGGGCCCTCATGGAGGAAACCCAAGGCGCCGCCCGGGTGGAGGTCCTGGAGGCCCCGCCGGAGTTGGTTCCCCTCCCGGGAGGACAAGACGCCCTGGTCTGCCATTGCCACCTTCCCAGCCTCTTCAACCCGGCCGGGTTCGCCCGGGCCGTGCGCCGTAACCTCCGTCCCGGGGGAAGATTCGCCGTCCAGGTCCCGGCGGAGGGATTCTGCGAACCCCTGGAAGAGGCCCTCCTGGACACCCTGGCCTCCAGGAAGGACCTTCCCGACCCGGAGGAGATCCTGGGCCCCCTGGACCCGGAGGAAGTGTACGAGGATTTCCGCGAGTCCGGGTTCAGGAGCCTGGAAAAGACGGAGAAGCTCTACCTGGAAAGGTTCGCCACCGCCATGGAGGCGGCGGACACCCTCTTCGCCGGCGGCGGTTGGGGAGGGCTGGAAGAGCTTACGCCGGCCCAGAAGGAAGAGACCGCCCGGGAGGTCCGCCTCCGCCTGGTGAAACGGCTCCGGAAGGACCAGGAAGTGGAACTGCCCTTCAGGCGGCTCCTTCTTTTCGGAAAACGATGACCACGAGGTCCGCCCCCATGGTTTCCACGACGAACGGCCCCTGGATTCCTTTTTTCTTGATTCTCTCCTCCTGCTCCTTCGGCGGGGGGCCCGCCCCGGGACCCTCGAAGAGTC
>CAYQBW010000715.1:0-1957 GCA_964415725.1 uncultured Planctomycetia bacterium | reverse complement strand
GAGATCTCCCTCGAAGAAGCTTCCGGGGAGGACCTCCCTCCTTCCGGGAAGGAAGTCCCCTCTTCTCCTCCTCCTCCTCCTGCTCCTGTCCCTCCCCCGGGGCGAAAGGGGCCCGGCTCCCGGCCCGGGCCTCTCCCGGTGAGGCCCGCGGCTCCCCGCCTGGGAGAAGGGAGGGAAGACCTCCTGGGCCGAAGGCGGAGGGACCAGGGAGGGGGCGGGCTCCTCCAGGAGGACCTCTCCCAGTGGTCGGGCTTCGCCAAGTTCCTGGCCTTCCTGGCCGGGCTGGCCCTGGCGGCGGTCCTTTTCTACCTGGCCTACCGGGTCGCTTCCTGAGATAGCCCCAATTGGGACACCCCCACAGGATGGACGGGACCCAGGGGCCCCCCTCTTTCTTTCCTGGTGTTACCATGGAAACGCCTGCCTGCCCCAAAGCGACCCCGAACAGCAAACCCGGAGTTTCTGGATCCATGCGCAAAGCCTTCTCCCTCGGGTGGCCGCTCCTTTTTGCGGGTCTCCTCTTCCCGGGGCGGTCCTCCCCAGGCCAGAGCCGGGTGGTGGCGGTTCCCGGGAGCCTTTCGGGCTCCGAAGGCCGGACCTTCCTGGAGACGCCTTTCAGTTTCGGGCCCTCCCGGACCCAGGTGATCCTGGACAAAGCCCTTCTCGGGGGGCTGGGTTCCAAGGCCCTGGTGACGGCCCTGGCCTTTCGGCCCGACGGAGGGGGAACCTTCGCCGCCAAGACCCTTTCCCTGGAAGTCCTCCTCTCCACGGCGGCGGCCGCCCCGGGGGCCCCCTCGGGGGACTACGCGGCCAACCGGGGGAAGGACGCCGTCACAGTCCTTCCCAGGACCAACCTCTCCCTGCCCAATGCCTTCAAACCTTTCACGCCGCCCTCGGGGATCCGGTTCTGGATCCGTTTCTCCAAGTCCTTCTCCTGGAAGGGGGGAGGGCTCTGCCTGGAGGTGGCGGACTATTCCTCCACCAAGTCGGCCTGGAGAGTGGACGCCGCCTCGGCGGTCCCCTATGGATTCGGGCGGGTTTCCTACGAGGGTGCCCCTTGCCCGCTGGGAAGGAACCGGATCGTTTCCTCCGTGATTCCCTGGCCCGGGGCGCCCGTGGAGTGGAAGACCCGGCTCCTGGACGGAAGCGCTTCCACGGGGAGCGCCCTTTTGCTATTGGGAACGGGGCGCTCCAAGTGGGGAGGCCTCACCCTTCCCTGGAACATGGACCCGGTCCTTGGAACCAAGGGGTGCCGTCTCTACACGGATGTCGCCCTGGGGCTGGCGGCCGTCTTGTCCTCGGGGAAGGCCCAGGTGGACATGGGTCTCCTGCCTGCCAACCCCGTCTTTTCGAGGGCTGTGCTGACGGCCCAGTGGATCGTCCCGGGCGGCTCGGTCCCTGGAGGGGTCGGCGCCTCCGGCCTGGCCCGGATCCGCGTGGGATCGGCCCCGCCCTTCGTGACTCTCTACAACTACCTTTCCAACTCCAATCCAAATTCCCCCAAGGCGGAATTCCTGGCCGCCTCGGCGCCGGCGCTCTTTCTCGAGGTCCGGTAGGGGGGCGTTTCCGCCAAGGCGCCTATCCTCCGCCCGCGGCCTCCCTCCAGGTTTTCAGCAGGGGACCCGCCATGGCCCGGGTGTCCATGGACCGGGCCCGCTCCCTTCCCCTTTCTACCTCCCTTCTGTCTCCGAGCCTTTCCCCGGCCAGCTCCGCCAGGGCCTCGGGGTCCCCGGGGTCGAAGAGGGGGACTGTCTCTCCCAGGAATTCCCGGTGGGCCGGGATGTCCGAGGCGATCACGGGGGTTCCGGCGGCCAGGGCCTCCAGGGGCGCCAGGCCCTGGCCCTCGTAGAGTGAGGGAAAGACCGCCAGGCCGGCTCCCCGCAAAAGGCGGAGGAGAGCATCTCCCTGGACGGCTCCGATCCAGAGAGCCTTTCCCTCCAGGCCGGCCCTGGAAATTTTC
>CAYQBW010000714.1:282-1959 GCA_964415725.1 uncultured Planctomycetia bacterium | reverse complement strand
TTCCAGGCCTTTTTGTCGTTGGAGGAGGGGGCGGCCCTGTGGGCCCAGGACGGCCAGGGCCGTGGCCCAGGCGTCGGTCGGGGCGGCTTCCTTCCCGAGAAGGGTGACCGACGAGGCGGCCCGGGCGGGCCGCCCCGTCCGGGGATCCAGGATGTGGCTGTATCGTTTCCCCTGGATTTCCACGTACCGGAAATAACCGCCGCTCGTGCAGACCGCTCCATCCCGCAGGGCCAGGCTTCCCGCCGGCGTCCTGGTGAAGGGGTCCAGGACGTCCACCTTCCAGGTCCCTCCCGGGCCGGTCCCGGGACCGAAGGCCCGGAGGTCGCCTCCCACGTCCACCAGGCCGGCGGGAACGCCCGTCTTCTTCATGGCCTCCAGGGCCTTGTCGATGCCGAAACCTTTGGCGATTCCCCCCAGGTCCACCTGGAGGCCCGCACCCTTTTTGCGGGCCCACCGGTCCCCCAGTTCCAGCAGGTCCCAGCGGGAGGGTTGTCTTGCGGCCTCGATCTCCCCGGGAGCGGGCACCCGGCCCGCCCGGGCGGCCCTCTTCCAGAGAAGGAGCAAGGGCCGGCAGGTGACGTCGAAGGCGCCGCCCGTGGCCTTCCAGAGGTCCCGGGCCTCCCGGAGGACCTGGAGGGTCCAGGGAGAGAGGGGGACCTTCCGGCCCGCCGGCGCGCCGTTGAGGCGGGAGATCTCCGAGTCCGCCAGGTGGGTGCTCATGGCGGCTTCCACTTTCCTCAGGGCCGCCTCGGCCCCGGAGAGCGCCCTTTTTCCTTT
Source organism: uncultured Planctomycetia bacterium (assembly GCA_964415725.1). Taxonomy (GTDB): domain Bacteria; phylum Planctomycetota; class UBA1135; order UBA1135; family JALUZX01; genus JALUZX01. The sequence continues at coordinate 1,182 of CAYQBW010000714.1, read as the reverse complement.
TTTCTCTTTTCCAGGAGGGACCCGGACCAGGAGGAGGCAGGTGGTGCCCATCACTCCCTTGGGGCGCGAGGTCAGGGTGAGGAAGGTCGTGCCCCGGACCCCGGGAGAGGTCTCCCGGTAGGCCAGGAGGGTGGCAAGGGCCAGCAAGACGACGGCGGCCCCCCAGGCGGTTTTCTTCGAAGAGGAAAGGGGATGAGTCATTTTCAAGCTCTCTTCACGGTTCCTCCGTGGGATCCCAGGAAACGCCGCCTGGGAGGCGGGAACTTCACCGGCCGGATCGGTAAGATGGGTTCATGGGTTGGCGGTTCCTCTTGTTCCTGGCTTTTCTCCCCGCCATGGGGTGCCGAATCCACGCTTCCTACGCGGGCGCCACGGACGTGGCAAGCCTCCAGGCCTTGCGCTCATCCCTGGATCTCCAGGCGCGGGAGACTTTGCGGGAGATTCGGATCCTCAGAGGCGAGATCGCCCGGAACAAGAAGAAGATCGCCGGGCTTTCCAAGGAAAAGGACGGGCTGGTGGCCCGTTTGAAGCCCCTTCTGGCAACGGTGCAGAGCCTCCGGGAGGACGTGCGGGCCGCCAGGGAACGGGTCGCCTCGGACAAGAAGAAGCTGGCCGCCCTGGAAAAGGAAAAAAGCGGGTGGCCGCCGCCTGCGCGGTCATGGAGAAGGAGCTGAAGGATCTCCTGGCCCGGCGGAAGAAGATCCTCGTCCAGCTTCCGGCCTTGCGCAAAGAGGTGGCCCGCCTGGAGAAGAAGGGGACCCCCGAGTTCCAGGCCCTCTGGAAGAAGCGGGAGGAACTCCTGAAAGAGGCGGCCCTTCTGGCGAAGGAGTTGAAGGTCCAGGTGGAGCGCTACGAAGGGGCCCGGAAGATCTTCGAGGAGGCCTTGAAGAAGGCCCGGGC
>CAYQBW010000714.1:0-272 GCA_964415725.1 uncultured Planctomycetia bacterium | reverse complement strand
GGCGGCGTCCAAGCCGGCGTCCAGGCCGGCCTCCCGTCCCGCCCCAAGGAAGAAATCCAAGTCTTGAGTTAAGCGGATATGTGGGCCCCTTTTTCCGCGGGAGACGCCTACCGGTATTTCGTGAGGATCTGGACGACCTGCTGCTTACCCTTGCCGGGAATCTCGCGGACGGCGACGTTGAGGGAGGTCAGGGACCCGTCGGCGTGGACCCAGGTGGGTTCGAAGAAGCGGCGGTCGATATACCTTCTGACGACAGGGGTGTCCTTCTTTCC
>CAYQBW010000713.1:0-1961 GCA_964415725.1 uncultured Planctomycetia bacterium | reverse complement strand
TGATTCCGGAAATCCCGAATCCTCCCCCCCTTCGGATGGACGTAGGGGCCGCCGGCGCCGCAGGCTCCGGCGGCCCCTACGTCCATCCGAAGGGGGGGAGGATTCGGGATTTCCGGAATCATCGCGGGCCGGCGTTCGCCTGCGCCGCCTCCGGCGCCGCAGGCTCCGGCGGCCCCTACGTCCATCCGAAGGGGGGGAGGATTCGGGATTTCCGGAATCATCGCGGGCCGGCGTTCGCCTGCGCCGCCTCCGGCGCCGCAGGCTCCGGCGGCCCCTACGTCCATCCGAAGGGCGGGAGGATTCGGGGTTTCCGGAACCATCGCGGGGTGGGTGTTTCAGAAGAAGGGGGCAACCCCCTTGAGCCATGGGAAGGAAATCCTATAATTCCCCTCCCGATCGGGCCGGAGGAGGCTTTTTCTCCCGGCCCTGGACGTGTGGGGGTGTGGCGCAACTGGTTAGCGTACCAGACTGTCGATCTGGTGGTTGCGGGTTCGAGTCCCGTCGCCCTCGCCAAAGAGCTCCCTCCCCGGAGGGAGCTCTTTTTTTCCCTTCTTCTCGCCTTTGCCGGAGGCTTTCGGTGAATTCCAGGAAGGACCTGGGGTTGCGGACCCTCGCCGACGTGGAGTCCTGGTTTTCCCGAAACACCTCCTACGGTGGACTGATCCCTCCCGGCCCAAGGCGCGCGGACCTGGAGCCTGTGGCCACCCTTTTGCGGGAAGCCGGCCGTCCCCAGGACCGGTTTTTTTCCGTCCAGGTGGTGGGGACCCAGGGCAAAGGCACGACTGCATCCTTCCTGGCCCAGCTCCTCCAGGCCCGGGGCCTGAAGGTGGGACTCTTTCTTTCGCCCCACCTGGTGCGTCTCACCGAGCGGATCCAGGTGAACGGGCGGGAGATTCCTGGGCCCAGGATGGCCGCCCTTCTCGAAGAGGTCCTTTTCTTTCCCCGGGCTTTCCAGGCCGGGTTCTTCGACCTGATCACCACCCTGGCGGCCCTTCATTTCGCCCGGGAAGGCGTGGACGCCGCGGTCTTCGAGGCGGGCCGGGGCGGGGAAACCGACTCCACCACCGCTTTGGGCGCAGGCCTGGTTCTTTTTACCGGCGTGGACCGGGACCACATGGAAGTCCTGGGGGAGACCGAAGAAGAACGGGCCCGGGTCAAGGCGGCGGCCCTGAGAAAGGGAAGCGCCTTGATCTCGGGGGTGGACCTCCACTCCCCCCCTGGGGCAGTGGCCCTGGGAGTCGCCCGCCACAGGGGGGTCCCTTTTCTCTCCCTTGGGAGGGATTTTTCTTTCCGGGGCCTGGAATGGGGCCCTTGGGTCCGGGAAGTGCGCCTCCAGGCCCCCTTCCTCCTCGGTCCGGGGAAGGAATGGAAGATCCGGGTCCGGAGCCTGGCGCCTTTTTTGGATTCCAACGCCGCCCTGGCCGGGACGGCCTGCCTCTTCCTGGAAAAGAGGGGGCTCCTTCCCGCGCGCTTGGGGGAGGGGCCGCCGGCTTTGCTCGAGGTTCCTCCGGGCCGGTTCGAGGTGGTCCGCCTCGATCCTCCCCTGGTCCTGGACGGGGCCCAGTCCCCCCGGTCCTTCCAGGCCCTCCTTTCGGCCTGGACCCGGACCTTCGGAGCCTCCCGCTCCCCTCGGGTTCTCCTGGCCCTGGGAAAGGACAAGGATGCCCGGGGGGTGATGAAGGCTCTCCTGGCGGGGGGCGTCCGGGAGGCCGCCCTGGTCCAGGCCGATTCATCCCGGGGGCAAACGCCGGGCGAACTTCTCGAAAGGGCCCGGAGGGCGGGGCTGTCCGCGAGAATCCTCCCGGGGGGCGTGGAAGAGGGCCTCCGCCTGGCCCTTTCCTCGCCTGAGCCCTGGCTCGTGGCGGGCTCCTTCTACCTGGTGGGCGCCTTTCACGCCCTGGGAGGGGCCTGGAAAGGAGTCAATCCCGGGGGGCGGGCTCCGGGGCGGAGGCTCGGGGAAA
>CAYQBW010000712.1:0-1961 GCA_964415725.1 uncultured Planctomycetia bacterium | reverse complement strand
GGCCCAGGTCGTAGAGAAGCTCCGGCGGAGGTTCCTTCTTCTCCTTCCGGAGCCAGGCCACTCCCTTCTCGAGCAGGGCGTAGGCCTTCCCGGCCTTTCCCTCCTCCAGGAGTCGAAGTCCCCGGCGGACCGGGTCCTGGCCGGCCCGCAAAAGGGGGCCGGCCCCAAGGAGAAAGAGGAGCAGGATCGAAAGGGCTCTTCTCATGGACCCTCCTCCCTTCGCGCCTCGGGAAGGGCCGACCTGAGTAAAAGAAGCAGGACGCCCAGGCTCAAGGGCCACTGGTATCGGTTCCAGGGCACCCGCCGCTTCTCCTTCTCGTAGGTCCTCTTCTGGAGAACCTTGATCCGTTTCTCCAGGATTTCCTCCAGGGGAAGGGGAAGGGAGGTGGCCCGGAGGTAATCCCCCCCGGTCCGCTTCGCCGTCTCCCGGAGAATCCTCTCGTCCAGGCGGGTCACCACCTCCTTCCCGTCGGGACCTTTCAGAAAGAACTCCTTGTTCCCCTTCCGGATCGTGATCTTCGCCCCTTCCGGGGTCCCATACCCCACGGCGTAGACCCGGACCTTCCGGGCCACGGCCTTCTCCAGGGCCGCCTTCCACTCGCCCCCCAGGTCCTCGCCGTCGGAAAGAAGCAGGATGGCCTGGCTCTTCTCGTATCCCTTCCCCAGGGCGCGGAGCGCCGCCTCGAGCCCCCGACCCAGGTCCGTTCCCTCCCGGGCGGGAAGATTGGTATCCACCCGCTGGAGGAGTTCCTCGAAGGCGTCGTAGTCGTGGGTCAAGGGACAGACCAGGACGGGAGTGCCGGCGAAGGCCACCAGCCCCACCCTTTCCCCCGTAAGCTTCGGGAGAAGGCCCCGGATGTCCCTCTTGGCCCGTTCCAGCCGGGAAGGCCGAACGTCGGCGGCCAGCATGGAGCGGGACACGTCCAGAAGAAAGAGAAGGTCCACTCCCCTTTGCCGGACGGGCCGGAGAATGAATCCCATCGACGGACCCAGGGCGGCCAGGGAGGCGAGCAGAAGCCCCGCCAGGGCCAGGAAGGACCGGGCCTTCCGGAACCTCCCGTGGACCCTCCCGAGAAGAAGAGGGTGCCTTGCAGGGTGGGCGAAAGCGGCCATCTTCTTCCTCCTCGCCGCCCGGCCCGCCCAAAGAGCCCACGCCGCCGCGAGGGGGACAAGGAGGATCCACCAGTATTCGATCCAGAGAAACTTCACGGCAGACCTCCCGGGTAGAAAAGCCCCGACAGGAGCCCCAGGAAGACCAGGCAGACGCCCAGGGCCAGCAGGGGGAAGCCGACGTCCTCGGCGTCCACCCAGCGCCTGCCCTTGAGCACGGTCTTCTCCATCCTGTCTATGTCGGACCAGACCTTCTCCAGGGCCTTCCTGTCCCTGGCCCGGAAAAAGCGCCCCCCCGTCATCCGGGCGATCTCCTCCAGGTCGCGGGTGTCCAGGGGAATCTCCCGCTTGTAGAGCCTGCCGAAAGGATCCTGGAAGTAGGTATACCTGCCGGCGGCGACAGTATGGACCCGGATCTTGAACTGCTTGGCCGCAAGGGCCGCGTCCAGCGGTTCGATCCGGTGGACGTTCTCCTGGCCGTCGGTGAGAAGGACCACCACCTTGGAGCGGGCCTTGGACTTTGCCAGGAGGGCCACGGCCTTGGCCAGGCCCGCCCCGATGGCCGTCCCGTCCTCCTCCCGGACCTTGACCACTTGGATGGTCTTGAGAAAACTCTCCACCGCGTCCAAGTCCAGGGTGGGAGGGCAGAGGACCCTGGGAAAGCGGGCGAAGGTCACCACCCCCACCCTGTCCCCCTTCCTCCCGCGGACGAAGCGTACCGCCACCTTCTTGATGGCGTCCAGGCGGCTCGCTGGATTACGTGCCTCCGGATCGTCGAGAGGCAGGCTCATGGAGGAGGAGACGTCCAGGCAGAGCACGATGTCCACTCCCCGGGACTCGATGTCCACCCT
>CAYQBW010000711.1:0-1961 GCA_964415725.1 uncultured Planctomycetia bacterium | reverse complement strand
CGGTCGTCCCGCGATCCGGCCCCCAAGGCCCGATGGCTCCGGCCTTCGAACCCCCAATCCCCCAGGGGGCGGGATGATTCCGGATTTCCGGAACCAGCGCGGGCCGACGTTCGCCGGGGCCGCCTCCGGCGTCCCCGGCTCCGGCGGCCCCTACAGGCCGATGGGGACGTAGGGGACGCCCGAGGGACGGGCTTCGGCCGTCCCGACGGTCGTCCCGCGATCCGGCCCCCAAGGCCCGATGGCTCCGGCCTTCGAACCCCCCATCCCCCAGGGGCGGGGTGATTCCTGGTTTCCGGAATCAGCGCGGGCCGACGTTCGGCGCCGAAGACGGCGCCTCCGGCGGCCCCTACACCCCCCAGAATGGCGGGATGATTCCTGGTTTCCGGAATCAGGGCGGGCCGACGTTCATCGCCGAAGGGATTTCGGGGCCACCCTCTTCCGGAAGATCCGGCCCATCTGCTCGCAGTTCTTGTCCAGGTCGTAGAGGGCCTTCACCTTCTCCCGGCCCTTGCGGCCCATTTCCTCACGCAGGGCCCGGTCGGACAGGAGGCGCTCCAGGCGGTCGGCCAGCTCCTCCTCGTGGGAAGGAGTGATGAGAAAGCCTTCCCGGCCGTCTTCGATCAATTCGGGGATCCCGTTGACCCGCGAGGCGATCACGGGGATCTCCTTGGACATGGCCTCCATGAGCACCACCGGGACCCCTTCGGCGAAGCTGGGCAGGGCGAAGACGTGGGCGGCGTCGAAGTAGCGCCGGATCTCCCCCTGGCCCACGGGCCCGGTGAGGGTCACCTTTTCCGCCAGGTCCAGGCGGGCCGCCTCGGCCCGGACCGATTCCAGGTCGTCCCCGCCCCCCACCAGGGTCAGGTGGAAGGAAATCCCCTTCTCCGCAAGGGCCCGGCAGGCCCGGAGCAGGAGGTGCTGTCCCTTGACGGGCACCACCCGGGCCACGCAGAGGATCTCCTTGGTCTCCCCTCCGGGGTCCTTCCTGGGCTCGAAGACCTCCGGGTTCACGCCGCACCTTACGATCTCCAGCTTTTCCCAGTGCGAAGGATGGAGAAAGGTCATGACCTGGGAGCGGCAGAAATGGCTGATGCAGCGCACGAAGTGGGCCTTCTCCAGCTTCCGCGGGAGCACCGATTCGACGGTGCGGAAGAAGACCGAGGGGCCGTGGACGCTCAGGCTGAAGGTGAACCTTCCCGAGGCGGCGCCGATCATGGCGGCCGTGGCGGCGGGGTTGGCGAAGTGGACGTGGAGGTGGTCCACCCCCTTGGAGGCGAGCCAGCGGACCAGAACGCCCGCCTCGGCCAGGTAGGCCAAGGTCTTGACAAGGCTCCTGCGCCCGAGCCTGTGGGCCCGCCAGGCCTCGGCCGCCATGGCCAGGTACCGGCCCGGGCCGGACAGGAAGAGGAGCAGGTTGTCCTTGAGAAGGCCCAGGGGAAACCGGGAAAGGATGTAGAGGGTCCGGGCGGACTCTTCCTTTTCCTCGGGGGTCATCTTCTCCAGGTTCTTGGGTTTGCGGACCGAGGCGGTGTGGACCTGGAAGCCTTTTTCCCTCAGGTGGCGCACCTCCCGGAAGATGAAGGTGTGGGAAATGGCAGGGTATTCGCTGGCCAGGTAGGCCAGGGTCGGGGTGGAGGACCGGCCCTCTTCCCTGGTTTTGGAGGGGCCGCCGGGGGGACCTGTGTTCGCCATGGAATCTCCCTGTGCCTTGGAGACCGGGGCGGAAGGACCGCCTCCCGCCCCGGTTCTATCGGCTCACTCCGGATGGTCCATGAAGTTCCGCTACCGACTCGGATCACCCATCCATCCGGCCTTCCTCGTTGGAGAGGGCCCTACTTCACCCGGGTCCGGGCCCAATTGGTCAGCCGCCCTACGAGGGTAGGGGACGCGGGGTCGTAGGTGAAGGCTGCGAAGTAGATATCCACCCCGGCGAGGGCGGGAAGGTTGGGGGCCTGCCAGGA
>CAYQBW010000710.1:0-1964 GCA_964415725.1 uncultured Planctomycetia bacterium | reverse complement strand
GTCAAGGGGTTGTTTGGCCAGTAAGCCGGTCGAGAACTCTGTCCATAACCCCATTGATGGCGGCGAACGGGCGCCCCGGCTCCAGCATCTCTTCCGGTGTCTGGATGTACGGGGCGTCGATCAGCTCGTCCCGGCAATTGTCGATAAGGGCGGTGAGGCTGTCGCGGGTGGTCTCGACATGGAATTGCAGCCCCATGACCCTTCCCTCATAGACAAAACCTTGGTTGGGACAGGCGGCGCTGGCGGCGAGATGCAGGGCCCCTTCCGGAATGGGGAAGGTGTCGCCGTGCCAGTGCATGACCGTAAGCTCGCGGCCGAAGACCTCACCCCAGCCCGCGTCCATGGCGGCGTCGGTGAGGGTGATGGGAAACCAGCCGATTTCCTTTTCCTTTCCTGAAAAAACCCGGCCGCCGAGGACATCGGCGATGAGCTGGGCACCGAGACAGACGCCCAAAACCGGCGTCCCCGCTGCCACCACCTGCGCGATAAACTCCTTTTCCCGCACCAGCCACGGATAGGCCTCGTGCTCGTAGATGTTCATGGGCCCGCCCATGACCACCAGGAAATCAAAGGCGTCCACCGCCGGCAGGGGGGCGTCGGCGTAGAGCGCGGTGTGGCCGATTTCCCAGCCGTTGCGCCGGGCCCAGGTCTCGATACTGCCAAGTCCCTCGAAGGGGACATGCTGAAGGTAATGCAGTTTCATCGGTTCGTTCCTTTTTCGACATGATGCAAAATAATTTCGTCCATCTCGGCCAAGCTGACGCTACGGGTCGAGGGAACCAGACCAAAAGAATCATCGACCTTTGACGGCACTGGCGTCAACATTACTCGTTCTCCTGGCTCTACATGAATTTGCTTCCGGATTGCAACGGGAATCGTTGTCTGGCTCTTTGGTGTTATCGTCGTGTCCGGCATTCTTCTCATCCCTAATGTAGTAATTTGAGGAATGGTAATACATCCATACCTTCCGGTCAAGAATAGCTCCCCTGTAGGGGCGAACCTGCGTGTTCGCCCTGTTTTTCGGTGTCGGTTGGGGGTATCGTGCACCATGGGGGGCGGCCGTATAGGGCCTTCCCTACGGGCCGATCCGGATTGTTGTTTTTTCGAAAACCGCTTGCTTTTTTGGGCAAACAGGCTATATGACCTGATGTGACCACCTGGTCATAACGAAAGAAAGCGGAGTCAAAGCGTGTCCCCGACCACCTGTGCCCGAGCGACGTTTACCAATCTTGATCCTGAAAAACAGGAGCGTATCACCTCGGTGATGGTGCGTGAGTTCGCGGTCCAGGGCTACGGGCGGGCGAGCCTCAACACCATCGCGCGTGAGGCGGGGGTGGCCAAGGGGTCCTTGTATCAATATTTCGCCAACAAGGAGGCCATGTTCCTCTTTGTCTTTGAGCGCTTCACGGAATTGGTCAAGGCGGCGGTGGCCGCGGCCGGTCACGGACGGCCGGGATTCTGGGACAAGGTGGAGGGGGTCCTGGCCGCCGCCATCGACTTTGTGGACGCCCATCCCCTCTATTACCGGCTCTATCTGAATGTCTTATTCGAGCATGAGATCCCGCGCCGCGAGGAACTTATCGCCCGGGTCCGGCTCTTTCCCGGAGAGTTCTTTGGCCCACTGGTCCAGGCGGCCGCCGCGCGGGGCGAGGTCCGGCCGGAGGTCCCGGCCCCCATGGTGGTGTTCATGATCGACGCGGTCATCGACCGTTTTGTCCAGGGCTATGCCCGCTCCTATCTCGATGGCGGCTTAGGTGTCGCCGCTATGGACCGGGCCGGGGTGGGGCGGGAGATCCGCTCCCTGGTCCGTGCCCTTCAAGGCGGGCTGGCCCCTGTGGGAGACCTGTTCGGTACCAATAAAAAAAATCCGTGAACAACGAGGAAGACGTATGCAAGAGATGATCGAAGCGGCCGGACTCGGCCCGCTTCTGGAAAAAATCACCGCGCGGGACCGCCTGAATTCC
>CAYQBW010000709.1:0-1964 GCA_964415725.1 uncultured Planctomycetia bacterium | reverse complement strand
CCAGTTCCGAAGCAGCCACCGAATCACGAACTTGACAAGACTTTTGTCGCGTCTGCCATGGAGTGAGATATGTCCAAGAAATTTTTTCCGCGCCTTGCCTTTTTCTTTCTCCTGTTCGCCGCTTTCTTTCTTTCCGGGGGATTTTCCGGTCTTAGAGCGGAATTGAAACTTCCCGGGATCTTCGGGGGGCACATGGTCTTCCAGCAAGGCGTCCCCCTGCCCGTGTGGGGATGGGCCTCCCCCGGCGAGAAGGTGCGGGTCTCCCTGGGAGGGGACCAGGCCTCCACGCGGGCCGACGCCCGGGGCCGGTGGAAGGTCGTCCTTCCCGCCCGGAAACCGGGAAACCCTCTTACCCTCGAGGTGGAGGGCGAGAACGAAGGAATCTATATCCCGGATGTGTTGGTGGGAGAGGTCTGGGTCTGTTCGGGCCAGTCGAACATGGAGATGGGGATCGGCCTGGTAAACAACGCCGAGGAGGAGATTCGGAACGCCCGGTATCCGGGGATCCGGCTTTTCATGGTGCCCAGGAAATCTTCCCCCAACCCCGAAAAGGACGTGGACGCCTCCTGGAAGGTCTGTTCCCCCGAAACCGTCTCCCAGGGGGGGTGGAGAGGGTTTTCGGCCTGCGCCTACTTCTTCGGGAGGAAACTCCACAAAGAGCTGGGCGTTCCCGTCGGGCTGATCCAGACGTGCTGGGGCGGGTCCAGGATCGAGGCGTGGATTCCCCCGGAAGGGTTTTCCCTGGTCCCCAACCTGCGGGGCCTGGCCGGCATGGTCTGGGCGTGCACGCCCGGCACCAGGGCCTACAAGGAGAAATACGCGGCTTACCTGGAAAAAACCGCACTCTGGCTCTCCGCCGCCAGGAAGGCCCTCCAGGAGGGAGAGGGCGTTCCCCCACTTCCCCAGGCCCCGGAAATCCTGCCCCAGGGCCGGAAGGGAATCACCGGGCTCTACAATGCCATGATCCATCCCCTCGTGCCTTTCGCCGCCCGCGGCGCGATCTGGTACCAGGGGGAGGCGAACAACGGCGACGGAATGCTCTACTTCAAGAAGATGCAGGCCCTGGTGAGGGGATGGCGCAGGCTCTGGGGCGAGGGGGCCTTTCCTTTCTACTTCGTCCAGATCGCTCCCTACCGCTACGGGGGAGCCCTGACCCCCTTCGACCTCCCCGAGCTCTGGGAAGCCCAGGAGGCCGCCCAGGCCATTCCGAACACCGGGATGGCCGGAACCATGGATATCGGCGACGTCCGGAACATCCACCCCAGGAACAAGCAGGAAGTGGGCCGCCGTCTGGCTCTCTGGGCCCTGGCGGAGACGTACGGCCGGGCGGACCTGGTTCACCGGTGTCCCTCCTTCAAGTCCCTGTCCGTGGAAGGCGGCAAGGCACGGGTTCTCTTCGATCACTGCGGCGGCGGGCTGGTTTCCCGGGACGGAAAACCTCTGAGCTGGTTCGAGGTGGCCGGGCCGGACCGGGTCTTCGTGAAGGCCCGGGCGGAGATCTCGGGCAAGGATTCGGTCCTGGTCTGGAACGAGAAGGTGCCTTCCCCCAAGTTCGTGCGCTTCGCCTGGAACCAGGCGGCCCTCCCCAACCTGGCTTCCAGGGAAGGTCTCCCGGCCCTGCCTTTCCGGAGCGACCGGGAGGCCTACCGGATTCCACCGGGCCCCAACCTGGCCTGGGGAAGGCCCTACCGGTCCAGTGATCCCAACCTCTACGGATACGGCGGAAAGGGGGCCTTGACGGACGGGTCCTGGCTTCCCGACAACAAGCATTGTTTCGCCACGGGGAAATCCCCCGGGTTCCCCAAGAGCGTCACCCTGGACCTGGGAAAGGTCTACAGGCTGGCGGCGGTCCGGCTGGGGACGCCCCCTTTCGGGTCGACCCGGGGGGTGAAGATCGCCTTGAGCCCGAAGGGGGGGAAGTTCACGGTGGCGGCTTTCCGGGTCTTTCCATTCGGGCGGGCGGA
>CAYQBW010000708.1:0-1966 GCA_964415725.1 uncultured Planctomycetia bacterium | reverse complement strand
GCCGAGGCCCTCCTGCTTTGGGCCTTCGGGTCCATGGGGGGGGCGGGCCTGGTCCTTCTCCGCTGGATGGCCGGGCTTTTGGTGATCGGGTCGGGCCTCCTTCTTCTCAGGCGCCGGGTGCCTCTCCTGCGGATTCTTCCTCTGGTGGTCCTGGAAGGCCTGGTCTGGGGATCTCTCATCGGTCCCCTGGGTCTCCTCTTCGCCCGCCAGCTCATGCCGGGGTCCGCCCCGCAGGGGTGGGAGGAGATCCTCTTCCGCTCCATCGGGGCCGGGCTCTACGAGGAACTCTTCTTCCGCCTTTTCCTTTTGAGCCTCCTCTACCTTCTCTTCTCCCGGGCCTTCGCTTTCCACGGGCTTCCCAGGGCTTCCGCCCTTGGGGCTGCGGTGGTTCTCTCGGGTTTCCTCTTCGCCCTGGCCCATCACCTGGGACCGGGGGGGGAGCCCCTTACGGGAAGGATTCTTCTCTTCCGGACGGTCATGGGGGTTCTGCTGGGGGTCCTTTTCGTGTTCCGGGGGTTCGGTGTGGCCGTGTACACCCACGCCTGGTACGATCTCCTCTTCTTCTGGTTCTCGGGCTGAACGGGCCCGAGGAGATCCCGGAGGCCTTCGTCCTTGGCCCAAGTCTCTCCACAGGAAAGCCTGGACGCCCTGGAGCGGCGCCTCGCCGGAGGGGACTTCCCGCCGGCCTTCCTCTTCCACGGTCCCCAGGATTATTTCCGGTCCGAGGGATTGAGGATCGTCTTCGCCCGGGCCGGGGACAAGGACCGGATCCAGCTGGACGGCGCCACGCCCCCGGAGGAACAGAAGAAACTGGCCGGCGATCTCCGGACTCCCTCTCTTTTCGGGAAGGGCAAGATCCTGGTGGTCCGGGAGGACCTCTCCCTGGGAGGAGGGAGGGACAAGGCAGGCCTGGACAAGGCGGTCTTTTCCTTCCTGGAAAGGCCCACGCCCGGGGTGCACCTGGTGCTCTTGAGAAGAGAGAAGCTCCAGGCCAGGAGCAAGCTCCTCAAGGCCTTCCAGAAGGCCGGGGGCGTGGTCGTCCTCTGCCGGGAACTCTACGCCAACCCTTTTCCCGGGCGCCGGCCCTGGGAGACGGAACTCCACCGCTGGATCGCCGGCCGGGCCGCCCGCCTGGGCCTCCGCCTCGCCCCGGAGAGCCTCCTGCTCCTGGCGGGGGTTCTGGGCAACTCCCCGGGAGAGGCGGCGGGATTCCTGGAGAGGCTTCGGACCCACCTGGGGGAGGGATGGAAGGAGGCCGTGCCCCCACGGATCGTCCAGGATCTTCTGGGGCCCGGCGGGGAGGCGAACCAGTTCGAGTTGGCCGGGGCCCTCCTCAAGGGAAACCTCCGGGAGGCCCTCCTCTTGGCCCGGGGCATCGCCCGCTCGGGGCTCAAGGGGCAGGACGGCCGGCCCATGGACCTGAGCGCCTCGGTGATCGTCACTCTTTCCTGGGCCCACCAGGCCTTGGCCCGGTGCCTCAGGGCTCATCATCTCCTCCGCAAAGGAACGGGGGAGAGCGGCGTGGAGAGCGCACTCAACATCCACTATTTCCGGGAGCGGTTCTGGGAGGAAGTCCGGGCCTCCACCCCCGAGAGGCTGGAGAGGGGGCTCCGGGCCCTCCTCCGGGCGGACCGGCGTCTCAAGGTGGAGGGCGAAGACCCGGGCCGGGTCCTGGAAGCATGGGTGGCGGAGGCCCTGGAGCCGTGAAGATCCGGGTTCTCGAGCCCCTGGTGGTGGACCAGATCGCCGCGGGCGAGGTCATCGAAAGACCCGCCTCGGTGGTGAAGGAGCTGGTGGAGAACGCCCTGGACGCGGGAGCGGAACAGATCCTGGTGGAGATCCTCGAAGGGGGGACCAAGCTGATCCGGGTCCGGGACGACGGGGAAGGGATTCCCCCCGAGGACCTCCCCCTGGCCTTCACCAGCCACGCCACGTCCAAGCTCACCGGCGTGGAGGACCTGGAGAG
>CAYQBW010000707.1:0-1971 GCA_964415725.1 uncultured Planctomycetia bacterium | reverse complement strand
GGTTCCTGGCAGGGGCCTTCAACGCCAAAGTGCTCTCCTGCGGGGCCCTCCCGGCGAGCGCAATGGAGGCGGAGCTCCTCCTCTACTGCGACACGCCCCAGGGCAAGTAAAGCTCCTTCCGGGCCGGTCGGGTCCGAACCCTTACGGAAAAGGGCCGTTTCCAGTAGTCTTTGCCCAGGTCAGCCTCGTAGAAACCCTGGAGGCCCGAAAAAATGCGCCCAAGACAGCAACCCACGAAACTGCTCGGCCGGGGAGAACTCATCCGCTTCCTGATCATGATCTTCCTGGCCGCGGCTCTCTGCGTCGTGGTCTTCACCAACATCTTCATGCTCCCCGGGCCGAACAACTCCAGGTTTGCCCCCGAAGGGGGAGGCGGGACGGTGGAGATCCCCAAGATCCACCTGGATCCCAAGATCCTGGCCCAGATCCGGGACGACAAGCCCCGCTTCCGGGTCCAGAGAGAGCCCAAGCCCTTCGAATACATCCTTTCCCAGGCGGCCAAGCTCGTTCCCGGGGCCCTGGAATACATGGGCCTGCCCAAGAAACCCCTGGACTACGACGCCGTCCTGAAGAACCCCAAGGCCTTCCGGGGCAAACCCGTGTGGGTCCGCGCCCAGCTCCTGGAAGACCCCCTCGTCATCGACGTGGACACCCTTCCCGGAGTGAAGGACGTGCGCGGGAAGGCCCGGGACGAGAAAGGCCGGATCTATTACTTCAGCATGGCCCAACCGCCCAGGAAACCCCTCCACAAGGGGGACTGGGTCAAGATCAAGGGGTTCTTCTACAAGCTCTGGGACCCGGACGCCCGGGGAAGCAAGGTCCCCTACATCGTGGGCTACCGCCTCTACCGCTCCTGGCCCAAGTGGAAGCCCGTCAAGGAGCTGGACCGCACCCTCTTCCCGGAAATCATGGACGGGAGCAGCCTGGACCCGGAGATCACCGAGCCCGAGGCCTTCTATCATTTTCTCTCCTACGTCATGAACCTTCCCAAGGAGAAGGCCGATCCCTCCAAGCTCCCCAGGCTGACCGCGCTCTGGTTGACGAAGTTGCGCAACGATCCCGCCGGGAGCAGGGGAAAGCTCTTCCATTTCTACGCGAAGATCATCAGGGAGCCCCAGTTCCTGGCCATGGCGGAAAATCCGCTGGGGCTGAAGTGGAAGACCGTGCTCTGGGCGGCCACGGCCAGGCCCGCCACGGTGATCCGCCTCATCGTTCCCCACAGAAGGGCCGACCTCCGCAGGGAGATGGAAGTGGAGGTGATCGGCTGTTTTCTCCGGAACATGGAATACCAGGCGGCGGACCAGAAAGTGGGCATGGCCTCGGCCCCCATCTTCGTTTCCGACTGGGTGCGTCCCCACGAAGTCCCCGTGGACACCACCCTGGACACGGCCAAGTGGGTCGTCGCCGGCATCCTGATCGCCTTCATCCTCCTCCTCTCCGCGGTCTCCCATTTCGACCGCAAGAGACACCTGGAAGCTGAAAAGGCGCTTGCCCGCAAGAGGCGGGAGAGACTCGCCCGGAAGGGCTCCGCTCCCTCGCCCGGAGGGAAAGGCTCGAAGTCTTGAGAAGGCCTTTCGGGTGGCTGGAATGAAGAATCCCGGCGGAGAAGGCGGAGGGGAAATCCTCCTGGTGAGCCCCGACCGCCTGGGGGACCTGGTCTGGACCCTTCCCGCCCTCACCCACGTGAGAAGCACCTTTCCGAAGGCGAGGATCTCTTTCCTGGCCAGCCGTTACGCCGGGGGCCTCCTGGAAGGACATCCCGCGGTGGACCGCCTGTTTCTGTTGGAGCGGAACACCCACTCCCTGGGCAAGTACCTCCACTACAGGGCCTTCCTGTGGAAGTGGGGAAGGCGCCCCCCGGACATCCTGGTGCTCTTCAAGGGAGGACACCTGGGCCGGACCTTCGCCAGGCGATACAGGAAACACCGGGTTTACTCCATCCTGGACTTCCCTGAAGAGCAGAGGAAGACC
>CAYQBW010000706.1:0-1978 GCA_964415725.1 uncultured Planctomycetia bacterium | reverse complement strand
ATTCCCACCTGGCCGATCCGGCCTTCGGGAAAGACCTGGACCAGGTCCTGGCCCGTGCGCGGCGCGCCGGGGTCCGGCGGATCCTGGTCATGTCCGAAGACGAAGGGGAAGGAGAGGCGGTTCTCGAGCTTTGCGCGGGAAGGGCCCCCTTTCTCCTTCCCTGCCTGGGCCTCTATCCCGACCGGGTTTCCCACGAGAGGGCGGAGAGGGTCGCCGCCGGGGTGCGCGAGAAGAAAAGTGTTCTTGCCGCCATCGGGGAAGTGGGCCTGGATTTCCGGATCGAGGGGGATCCGGAGAAGCGCAAGATCCAGGAGGAGGTTCTCTCCATGTTCGCCGCCCTTTCCCTGGAGACGGGCCTTCCCCTCTCGGTCCATTCCCGGAGCGCCGGGAGGCGGGCCATGGAGGTGCTGGCCGAGGCGGGGGCGGAGAAGGTGGTGATGCACGCTTTCGACGGGAAGGCCCGGTACGCCCTGGAAGGCGCGGAAAGGGGCTGGTTCTTCTCCATCCCGCCCAGCCTGGTCCGTTCCCGGCAGAAGGAAAAGCTCGTCCTGGCCCTGCCCCTGGAGAGCCTGCTCCTGGAGAGCGACGCCCCGGTGCTCGGCCCCGTTCCCGGGGCCAGGAACGAGCCCGCCCTCCTGGAAGTGACGGTCCAGCGCATCGCCGAGCTCAAGGGGATCTCCCCCCTGGAGGCGGCCCGGGCCACCTCATCCAACGCGGTCCGCCTCTTCGATCTCGGCCCGGACCTTTCTTGAACTACTCTCCGATGGTGAAGGCCACCCCGTTGGAGGAGCAGAAGAGGATCGCCTTCTGCTGGACCGAGGCCACGAAGGTCTGCCCGTAGAGGGCCGGGCCTTTCAGGGTGGGATTGGGCGGGATGAAAAGGGGCGCGAATCCTTCGCCCTGGGCGTTTGCCTTCAAGACCCCCACGGTGAAGACCAGGTTGAAGTCCAGGAGGACGGGGCAACCCAGGAAGGAAAAATTGGCCTTCCGGGGGGAGATCAGCACCAGGGCCGTGGCCCCGGCGGGCGCTCCCGTGAAGTGGAAGGTGAAATCCTTGCTTCTCAGGACGGCCGGGACGGGAAGGGAGCAAAGCAGGGGAGTGCTGCTGGATCCGCAGGCGCAGCCCTTGCCGAAAGTGCTCCGCGTGGCGCCCACCGTGTTGGGATGGCCCATGGTGGGGGAGGAGTCCCGCCAGTAGTTGTAAGGCGCGTTTCCGGTATACGCGTAGGCAAGGGAGACGCCCAGGGGCCATTCCGTGGCCTTGGGAGGCAGGGGGACGAAGGTTCCGGCCTTCCAGATGCCCGCCTTGGCGGGAATCTCCTCCCTGAGGAAACCAGCGCTTCCGTATTCCAGGTAGTCGGCCCAGAACCCGGGGAGGATGACCTTGTCCTTGTCCTGGCTGCGGACCAGTCCCAGGGAACCACCGTCGTTGGGAAGGGCCATGTCGCTTTCGGGAGGGTTCTTCGTGGGGTCGTAGTGGAAAAGCCCGAAAAGAAAATCGAAGACCGTGGTCCCCGTGTAGAGGAGATCGTAGTCCCCCTTGGGATCCTGCTTGTGCTGGTTGATTCCGTTCTGGAGCCACTGGATGACCACCCGGCCTCCCGCGGGAATCTGGGAGCCCGGCCCCGTCTTGGGGAAGGGCCACCAGTAGTTTCCGGGCTTGTTCGACCCGATCTTCTTTCGCGTGCCCACGAAGAGACACCAGTTGGAGAGGCTCACGGTGGAGCTGCTCACGTTGGTGATCTCGATCCACTCGTAGCCCACGTCGCTTCCGGACTTGGGGTGGATCATGACCTCGCTGATGACCACCTGGGCACCCGCCCCGCCGGCGAGAAGGGCCAGGCCGGCCGCCAAAGAAAGGGCCCTGTTTCGAAGAGAAGCCATCCTATGCTCCTGCCAGACGCCTCATGGATCATTGTGAAACACGGGCCGACCTCCCGGAGGGGGGGAGGCCGACGACGACAGGAAAGGATACCAC
>CAYQBW010000705.1:0-1990 GCA_964415725.1 uncultured Planctomycetia bacterium | reverse complement strand
GCCAGAAGGGCCAGGCTCACCTGGCTTCCCGCACGGGGATGGAGGAAGCCCTGCACCCTCCCCCGCACGTGGGGCATGGAGAGGTAGGCCAGGAGCAGGAAACTGCCCCCGAGAAAGCCCAGGGCGGCCACGTGCCGCCAGGGCAGGCCGGCGGCGAAGAGGATGGCCCCCGCCAGGGTGAGGCAGACCAGGGCCGTTCCCACGTCGGGCTGGAGAAAGAGGGTGAGAGCCAAAAGACCGGCCGGCCAGAAGGCCTTGTAGTAATCCCACGGAGTCCTGGCCTTCGAGGCCAGCCGGGCCGTCACCACGATCAGGGCCACCTTGGCAAGTTCCGAGGGCTGGAAGGAGAACCCGGCAAGGAAGATCCAGCGTCTCGCCCCGTTGACGGGGGGGGAGAAGAGGGCGGCCGCCAGGACGAGGATCCAGGTGCCCAGGAAGGCCGGCAGGGCCATCCGGGCCAGGCCGTTTGCGGGGACACGGGTGAGAAGGAGAAGGATCAGGGTCCCCACGGCGAGCTTCAACCCGTGGTTCTCCAGGGCGCGGCCCAGGCCGATCCTGGGTCCGGCGACGGACACGGCGAAGACCAGGCCCAGGAGCGCCAGGGCCAGGGCCGCAAGGGCGGCCTTGGCGGCGATCCCGTTCAGGTCCGCCGCCCCTCCCGACGTCGCCGTGAAGTTTCTTTTCACTACCGCACCTTCAACATCGCCAGGGCCATCATGCTCAAGATCGCGCCCAGGATCCAGAACCTTACGACAATACGGTTCTCCGGCATTTTTTTCACCTGGAAGGCGTGGTGGATCGGGGCGATGAGGAAGACCCGTTTTCCCGTGAGCTTGAAGGACCCCACCTGGATGATCACCGAGAGGGCGTCGGCCACGAAGAGCCCCCCCGAAACCAGGAGGACATACTCGTGCCGCGAGACCAGGGCCGCGTATCCCAGGAGCCCCCCCAGCGGGAGGGAGCCCGTGTCGCCCATGAAGACCATGGCCGGGTTGCAGTTGAACCAGAGGAATCCCATGCAGGCCCCCACCAGGCCCGCGAGCAGGACGGCCACCTCGCCTGCGCCGGCCACGTAGGGGATGTAGAGGTAGGGGGCGAAATCCACCCGTCCCGCCAGGTAACACACCACGGCCAGGGCCAATCCCGTGAAGGCGGCCAGGCCCGCCGCCAGCCCGTCCAGCCCGTCCGTCAGGTTGACCGCGTTTCCCGCCCCCGCCAGGACGATCCAGCACCAGAGGAACCACGCGAAGGGACCCGCGAAGGCCAGGGGAATCCGGACGTTTTTCGCAAAGGGCACGAGGAGGGCCAGGTGGGAGAGCTTTCCGTCCTTGACGGCGAACCAGTAGAGCAGAAGGGCCACCCCCAGGCTTCCCATGCTCACGAGAAGGAGTTTCACCCAGGCGCGCAGGCCGTGGTATTCCTCCTTGAGCTTGATCCAATCGTCCAGGAGTCCCAGGGCCCCGAAGAAAAGCACGATCCCCAACCCGGCGACAGTATATGGATTGTTGTCGAAACGGGTCCAGAGGATCCCCGAGACCAGGATGGCCCCGCAAAGGAGGATGCCTCCCATGGTGGGGACGCTCTTCTTTCCCTTGAGGATCGGCTCCAGGAGCTCCGCCGGCGTCTCCTGGACCTTTTCCTTCACCCCGTGGCGTTCCAGCCAGGCCAGCACGGCCGGGCCGAAGAGAAGGGAGAGGGCGAAAGCCGTGAAGGCCGCCCCGGCCGCCCGGAAAGAGATGTAACGGAGGAGGTTCGCCGGGGCGTCCCAATGGAGAAGGGAGTGGAAGAGTTCATAGAGCACGGCGGTCCTCCTCTCCCCGCAGAAGGGGTTTTACCGCTTCTTCCGTGCGCACCGCCCTGGAGCCCTTGAGAAGGACCAGGTCCCCGCTCTCCGCGTATCCCGCCAGGATCTTCCCCGCCAGGGAGGCCTCGGGAACCAGGCGGATCCGATCCTCCTCCATCCCCGCCTCCAGGGCGGTGCGCACGGAAG
>CAYQBW010000704.1:0-1991 GCA_964415725.1 uncultured Planctomycetia bacterium | reverse complement strand
GGGCATCCCAGGGCCCGGGCCAAGAGGTAGGCCAGGAGGCCCGCGCAAAGGAGCCTGGCCAAAAGCGCCAGGTCCCAGACCCAGGGTGAGGAGGAGGCCAGGATGGGCCAGCGGAAGGGAGAGAGCAGGGCGGACTGCATGTTGCCCAGCAGGGGTTGGCCCAGGCCGCAATGGGAATTCCACAAGAAGTTTCCCGGCTCCCGGGCGGCCAGCCTGGCCAGGGGCTCGTCGATGTAGGCCGAGGATGTGTCCAGCACGGGCGGCGGGGTCGTTCCGGGAGGAGCGGGGAGAAGGCCGGAGACTCCGGGAAGGGCGGTGAGAGTCTTCCCTTCCAGGAGGACCGGGTAGAAGGGAAGGGCCAGGACCAGGAGGAGCAAAAAGACCGTCCCGGCAGGGTGGTGGAAGAGGTTGTTTCGTCGTAGGCTCATGGTCTGGTTGCGGCCCCGCCCGGCAAGGTTCTCCCGGAAGAGGGAAAAAGAGAAGAGGAGAGCCGAAAAATGAAAAGAGAGTGCATCGGGGCCCGTTCCCTTTCCTTCCCCCCGGGGAAAGGGAGAGGAGACAGGCCCTTTCCCGGAAGGGCCTCGGGGGAGTAGGATGGTTGGTTTCTGATAAGGCGTTTCTTCTTAAGAGGTTAGGTAAGCCCAAGGTATGTGCGGTTTCATAGGCATCTTCGGCGAGGACCATTGCCATGTGGTCCCCGAGGTCTTGCGGGGCCTGCTCTCGATCCAGCACCGCGGCCAGGACGCGGCGGGAATCATCACCTTCGACGAGAAGTTCCACGCCAAGAAGGGCCTGGGCCTGGTGCGGGACGTCTTTTCCCGCAAGCACCTGGACAGGCTCACGGGCAACCTGGCCGTGGGACACGTGCGCTATCCCACGGTAGGGGCCGGGTCGGAGGGGGACGTCCAGCCTTTCTGGATCGATTTTCCCCTGGGGATCGCCATGGCCCACAACGGGAACGTGACTAATTTCCAGGAGCTCAAGCGGCGTTACTTTCCCGAGCGGGACGTCCACCTGGCCAGCGACTGCGACCTGGAGGCGGTGCTCTACGTCTTCGCCAGCGCCATCACCAGGGACAAGAACGGGGGGATTACGCCGGAGAGGATCTTCAAGGCGGTGAAGGAGGTCTTCCAGAAGGTCCGGGGCGCCTACTCGGTGGTGGGCATCATCGCGGGCCACGGCCTCTTCGCCTTCCGGGATCCCTACGGGATCAAACCGATCATCATGGGGAAGAAGGAAGGGGACAAGCATCCCTCCTTCGCCGTGGCCTCGGAATCGGTGGTCCTGGACGTGGCGGGCTTCGGGGAAAAGCGTGACATCCAGCCCGGCGAGGTCATCTTCATCGACATGGAGAGGAACGTCCATTCGGCGCGGGTCGAGGAGAGGCCCCACCGGCCCTGCATCTTCGAGCTCGTCTATTTCGCCAGGCCGGATTCTTTCCTGGACGAGGTCAGCGTCTACAAGACGCGGATCCGGCTCGGGAGGGCCCTTGCGGAAAAATGGAAGAGGTCGGGCCTCCGGGCCGACGTGGTCATCCCCGTTCCCGAGTCGGCCCGGATCGCCGCCCAGAGCATGGCCCTGGAGCTCGGGCTCCCCTACCGGGAAGGGTTCGTCAAGAACCGTTACGTGGGGCGCACCTTCATCATGCCCGGTGACGAGATCCGGCGGGACTCCATCCGCACCAAGCTGAACACCATTCCCCTGGAATTCCAGGGAAAGCGGGTCCTTTTGGTGGACGATTCCATCGTCCGGGGCAACACGTCCCGCCAGCTGGTGCTCCTGGCCAGGAGGGCCGGGGCCGCCAAGGTCTACCTGGCTTCCTACTCCCCGCCCCTGCGCTATCCCTGTCCTTACGGGATCGACATGTCCACCAAGAAGGAATTCATCGCCCGGGGGAGGAACGAGGAGGAGATCGCCCGGGAGATCGCCGCCGACGCCGTGGTCTACCAGGACCTGGATGACCTGGAGGCCTGCGCGCTCAAGGGCAATCC
>CAYQBW010000703.1:0-1992 GCA_964415725.1 uncultured Planctomycetia bacterium | reverse complement strand
CTTCATCCCGGCCACCCTCTCCTTCCCCCCGGCCCAGCGCAACATCCTGGCCTTGACCCTGCTGATGGGAGCCTGGTGGATGACCGAGGCCATTCCCCTCGGCGCGACGGCCCTCCTGCCCCTGGCCTTCTATCCCCTCCTCGGGATCATGACCACCAAGCAGGTCTCCCCCAACTACGCCAACCACCTGGTCTTCCTCTTCCTGGGGGGATTCCTCATCGCCCTGGCCATGCAGGAGTGGGACCTGCACAAGAGAATCGCCCTTCGCACCATCGCGTTGATGGGCTCGGGGCCGAGAAAGCTCGTCTTCGGCTTCATGGCGGCCTCGGCCTTTCTCTCCATGTGGATCAGCAACACCGCAACCACGATCATGCTCCTTCCCATCGGCCTGGGCGTTCTCCGGAAGATCCAGGGGGAGAAGGCCGGGCCGGGTGAATTCCGTTACGGCATGATCCTCATGCTTGGGATCGCATACAGCGCCTCCGTCGGGGGGATCGCGACCCTCGTGGGCACCCCGCCCAACCTGGTCTTCTCCGGGATCTTCAGCCAGTTCTTCCCCAGGCTGCCCGAGGTCACCTTCGCCCGCTGGTTCCTCCTGGTGGCCCCCCTGGCCCTCCTCTTCTTCCTTTGCCTGGTCCTCTTCCTGGTTTTCGTCCTCCTCCGCTCCAGGGACCTTCCCCCCCTGCCGGGCAAAGAGTTCATCCAGAAAGAACTGGAGGGGATGGGGCCCGTCACGCCTCCCCAGAAAATCATCCTAGCCGTCTTCGCCGCCACGGCCCTTCTCTGGATCTTCCGGGCCGACATCCGGGTGGGGAACTTCGTGATTCCCGGGTGGACGGGGCTTCTGGGACTGGCGGGAAAGGTCCAGGACAGCACCGTGGCCGTGGCCATGGGGATCCTCCTCTTCCTCCTTCCCTCGGGAAAAGACCATGGGAACCGGCCCATCCTGGAGCTCCCGGCCCTCCTGGACCTGCCCTGGGACATCCTCCTCCTCTTCGGGGGAGGCTTCGCCCTGGCCGACGGAATCCAGAAGACCGGCCTGGCGGATACCATCGGGCGCCAGCTTACCTTCCTGGGCCACCTCCACCCCTTTTTCCTCCTTCTGGCCGTGGCCCTCACCCTGGCCTTTCTCACGGAGTTCACCTCCAACACCGCCGTGGCCACCACCATGCTTCCCATCATGGCCGGCCTGGCCCAGGACCTGCACATGAACCCCATGATCCTCATGGTCCCCGCCACGGTGGCCGCCTCCTGCGCCTTCCTCCTTCCCGTGGCCACCCCTCCCAACGCCATCGTCTTCGGCACCCGGTATATCCCCATCGGCAAGATGGTGAAGGCCGGGCTTGTCCTGGAGTTCCTTTTCGCCCTCCTGGCGGCGGGCTACTTCACGGTCGTGCTTTTTTGAGGGCCCTCCGCCCTTTATCATCCCCCCTTGAGCCCGCCAGGAGGTGAGACATGACGGACCGACCCATCCGAGAAACCCAGATTCCCGGCCTGGAGCTCCTGGGGAGGGGCAAGGTGCGGGACATCTACGCCCTGGGAGAGGACCTCCTCCTGGTGGCCACCGACAGGGTTTCGGCCTTCGACGTGATCATGGCCGAACCCATCCCCGACAAGGGCAAGGTGCTCACCACACTGGCGGCCTTCTGGTTCCGGCTTCTGGGCCCGGTCTTTCCCAACCACCTGGTCTCCACGGAGGTGGACGAGTGGAAGGACCTTCCCGAGGGTGCGGCCCCTGTGCTTCGCCACAGGACCATGCGGGTCAAGCGGGCCGAGCCCCTGCCCGTGGAGTTCGTGGTCCGGGGTTACTTGACCGGATCGGGCTGGAAGGAATACCAGGAGAAGGGCTCGGTCTGCGGCGTCTCCCTGCCCCCGGGCCTCCGCCACGCCGAAAAGCTTCCCGAGCCCATCCTCACCCCCACCACCAAGGCCGAAGAGGGCCACGACCTGCCCCTGACCTTCGAAGAGGTGGAGGACCTGGTCGGGGCGGAA
>CAYQBW010000702.1:0-2011 GCA_964415725.1 uncultured Planctomycetia bacterium | reverse complement strand
TCCTGGTGGCGGGGGGAGGGATCGTGGGCGCCGGCGTGGCCCGGGACGCGGCCATGCGCGGCCTCCGGGTGGGGCTGGCGGAACAATACGACTTCGCCTGGGGCACCTCGAGCCGGTCCACCCGCCTCCTCCACGGGGGCCTGCGCTACCTGGCCCAGGGCCGGGTGGGCCTGGTGCGCCAGGCCAGCAGGGAAAAAGGGATCCTCCACCGGATCGCCCCCCACCTGGCCGATCCCCTTCCTTTCTATTTCCCCTGCTACGAGGGCACCAACTGGCCGGCCTGGAAGCTCAAGCTGGGGGTCAAGGTCTACGACCTGCTCTGCGGCAGACTCCTCCTGGGCAAATCCAGCGCCCTGGCGGCGGAGGAGATGTCCCGGGCCCTTCCGGGGCTGGAGACCAGGGGCCTCAAGGGCGGGGTCCGCTACTTCGACGCCCTCACCCAGGACGCCAGGCTCGTGATCGACTCCCTCACCTCGGCCCGCCGCCACGGGGCCCTCCTCCAGAACTACACCCGCCTCGTGGAGGCCGTCCCCGAGGGAAAGACGTGGAAGTGCTCCCTTCGAAACACCCTCACGGGCGAAGAGTTCACCCTCCAGACCCGGTGCGTCGTCAACGCCGCCGGCCCCTGGGCGGAACGGTTCCCAGAAAGCGGCGTGCGCCTCCGCCTCACAAAAGGCGTCCACCTGGTGATCCCCAAGTCGCGCCTCTCCCTGCCCGGCGCCGTGGTCTTCACCGAAGGCGACCGGATCCTCTTCGCCATCCCCTGGGGGGAGAGGACCATCCTGGGCACGACGGACACGGACTACTCGGGCGATCCCGAGGACGTGCGGACCTCGCGGGAGGACGTGGACTACATCCTGGGCGTGGTGAACCGTAATTTCCCCGCCCTCCGCCTGGAACCCTCCGACCTCAAGGGCGCCTGGGCCGGGCTCAGGCCCCTTCTCTCAAGCAGGAAGGGCGGTCCCTCGGACATCTCCCGGGCCCACAAGATCCGCATGACCCGCCCGGGATGGATCGACGTGGCCGGGGGAAAGCTCACCATCTACCGCCTCATGGGCGAGGAAACGGTAAACAAGGCCGCCCGCTACCTGGGAAAGAAGATCCCCCCGAGCCCCACGGCGGAGACCCCTCTCCTGGAAGGAGGAGAGCCCTCCTTCACGGGCATCCTCCCGCCGCCCATCACGGAAGAAGCCGTGGCCTATTACTGCCGGCAAGAATGGGCCCGCGCCCTGGAGGACGTCATGATCCGAAGGACGAGCTGGCTCTACTACCTGGACGACCCCGGAGAGACGGCGCAAAAGACGGCTCGCTGGATGGCCCCCCTTCTCGGATGGTCCGAGGAAAAGACCAGGACCGAAGTGGAGTCCTTCCTGGCCCGAGAAACCCTTCCCTGAAAGGACCGCCCATGGACCCAACGGAAAGGCCCCGCCCCTCACGCAACCCCTTCCGGCGCATTCTCTCCCTCTACCAGCCGCCTCCCCCATCGGCGCAAAAAGTCCCCCCGGAACAGGTCGCCCGGGCATACAAGAAGAAGCGGACCTGGGTCCTGGCCGTCACCATGATCGGGTACGCCACCTTCTACCTGGTCCGCAAGAACCTCCCCATGGCCATGCACTCCATGGAGACGGACCTGGGCATCTCCAAGGAACAGCTCGGCGCCTTTCTCACGATCCACGGCCTCCTCTACGGGGTCTCCAAGTTCTTCAACGGCTTCCTGGCGGACCGGGCCCACCCGGCGCGCTTCATGGCCACGGGCCTTGTCCTCGCCGCCCTGGCCAACGTCTTCTTCGGCCTCAGCGGCGCGGTGATCACCTTCGGGCTCTTCTGGATGATCAACGGCTACTTCCAGGGCATGGGATTTCCTCCCTGCGCCCGCTCCATCACCCACTGGTTCAGCCCAAGCGAAAGGGCCACGAAATTTTCCATCTGGAACACCTCCCACTCCATCGGCGCCGCCCTCGCCGTCATTCTGGGGGGATACCTGGCTGCCGTAAACTGGAGGCTCTGCTTC
>CAYQBW010000701.1:0-2016 GCA_964415725.1 uncultured Planctomycetia bacterium | reverse complement strand
GCCCTGTTCTGGGCCCTGGCCCTCCGCAAGGGACGAAGCCCCCTCCCCGCCCCGGCCGCCTGGACGGGCCTGGCCTTCTGGACGGCCGGCATCCTCCTCTCCTTCTTCGGCCCCGGCCTTGCCGGCGAGAAAATCATTGGAACCGCATACTACCTGGGGCTCTTCTCCTTCTTCCTGGCCGGCTCCGCCCTGGAAGGGGAAGAGAAGACGGCCATGATCCTTCTTTTCTGGGCCCTGGCCGGGGCGGTCACGGCGGCGGTGGGAATCCTCCAGGCCCTGGGATGGGACCCCCTGGGCGCGGCTCCCCCCTGGGAGGCGGGCTCCCTCCTCGGGAACCGGAACGCCGCCTCCGAGGTCTGCGTGGTCCTGGCGCCCGGGCTGGCGGGGCTCTTCTTTTTCGGCCGGGAGAAAAAAGGCCTCTCCTGGATCGCCCTCCTCTCCCTCTTCCTCCTCCTTTTCTACGCCGGCCTCACCCGGACCCGGGCCGGCGCCGTGGCCCTGGCCGCCGGTCTCGGGGCGGCCCTCTTCCTTCCCGCCACCCAAGGAAAAGGAAAATTCCGCCGGGCCTCGACGCTCCTTCTTTTCGGGGCCTGTCTCCTCTGGCTCGGGGGCCGGCTCCTCTCACCCCAACCCCCGGCCCGCCTCGGCCGGGAAAAGGCCCAAGCCGGGGCTCCCAGGAGCGTCCTCCCCTCCACCTGGAAGGTGCGGCTCCTTCTCTGGAAATCGGCGGGCCGCATGGCCCTGGCCCGGCCCCTCACCGGCTGGGGCGCGGGCTCCTTCGAAAGGGAGTTCCCCCCCTGGCGCTCTCCTGAAGAGATCCGGATCTCCAGCCTGGACCACTCCTTCGAGACCCGGGTGAACCGGGCCCACTCCGACCCCCTCCAGATCTTCGTCGAGACCGGGGCCCTGGGCCTTGCGGGCTGGGTGATCCTCCTTCTCGGGAGCCTGGCGGCGGGCTGGAAGAAGGCCCGCCGGAGCCCCTTGGCGGCGGGGCTTTTCGGAACGTGCATAGGCTTCGCCGTAAACAGCCTCTTCCGCTCGCCCCTCTACACCGCCCCCGCCGCGGCGGCGGCCTTTACGGCCCTGGGAATCCTGGCCGCCCTCCCCCGGCCCGGGGGAGAGAAGAAGGGCCCACCCCTCTTGCGAATCGCAGCCTTCCTTCCCTTCCTCCTCCTTCTCTACCCCGCCTGGAAGAGCCTGGAGGCCTTCCGGGCCCAGTGCCTCCTAGCGGAGGCCCTGGGCGCGAAGAACCGAAAATCCTTCCTGGAAAACGTAGAGGCCGCCCTGGCGGCGGACCCGGAGTGCCCCGCGGCCCTCCAGCTCCTTTCCCGGGACCTCCTGGAGCGGGGGACGCCCCGGGAGAGAGCCAGGGTCCCCGCCCTCCTGGAGCGGGCCCTCCGGGTCCGGCCCTACGACGTGGTCACCCTCCGTTCCCGGGCGGAGATCCTCCTGGACACGGCCGCGGCCATCGCAGGGGAGAAGCCCCGCCTCGCCGGCGAGACCCTCCAGGCCGCCGTCCGGGACCTGGAGAAGGCCCTGGCCCTGGACCCGGGCAATCCCTCCACCCTGGCCCTCCTGGGAAGGGTCCGGGAGGCCGCTGGCGACGTGCCGGGCGCCATCCGGGCCTGGAAAGAAATCTCAGGCAAGTTCCCCAAGGCCCTTCTGGAACGATCCAAGGACCTGGAGAAGCAAGGCAAGGAAGAGATGTCCTGCCTCTTCCTCCAGGCCTGGCTCGAGGACAACCCCGGCCGGGCCGAATACTGGCGCTCCCTGGCCAGGCGCTGGCGGAAGCTCGGCAAGAACCGCCGGGCCGACTACTGCCAGGGCCGGGCCCACAGAGTCTGGGCCATCGAAGCCCTGAAGAACGGCGACCTCCGCCTGGCCGCCACCCATATCCGCCTCTACGATTCCCGCGCCGAAGAAGGCGACCCCGGCCCCGTCCTCCTCAAAGCCATCCTCGCCCTCCTACAGAAAAAACCCCAGAAAGCCGTCGCCCTGGCCAAGACCCTCCCCCAC
>CAYQBW010000700.1:0-2017 GCA_964415725.1 uncultured Planctomycetia bacterium | reverse complement strand
GGTCCTTCTCCTTGCGCGCCAGGTTGTTGGAGATGACCGTCCCGGCGGCCCTGAGGATCTTTTAGGTAGAGCGGTAATTCTGCTCGAGCTTCACGACCCTGGCCGCCGGGAAATCCTTCTCGAAGTCCAGGATGTTCCGCACCTGGGCGCCACGGAACCCGTAGATGCTCTGGTCCGGGTCTCCGACGGCCATGATGTTCCCGTGGACGGAGGCGAGGTTCTTTGCCAGGTCGTACTGGATCCTGTTGGTGTCCTGGAACTCGTCCACCAG
Source organism: uncultured Planctomycetia bacterium (assembly GCA_964415725.1). GTDB lineage: Bacteria > Planctomycetota > UBA1135 > UBA1135 > JALUZX01 > JALUZX01. The sequence continues at coordinate 1,746 of CAYQBW010000700.1, read as the reverse complement.
GACGTGGAGGAAGCGCCCGCTCCACTTTTCCCTCACCGAGGGGAAACGGGCGAAGAGCTCCAGGGTGAGAAGCAGGAGGTCGTCGAAATCCAGGGCGTTGGCGGCCTTCATCCGCTCCTGGTAGACGGGCCATACCTTTTCCAGGATCACGTCCGTCTCGCTTCCCGCGCCCAGGTGCTCCCCGGGTCCCATGGAGCGGTTCTTGAACCAGGAGATCCGCCGCCCCAGGGCGGCGGGACGGACGTCCCTGGCAGAGAAACCCTGCTCCTCCATGATCTTCTTGAGGAGCCGGTCCCTGTCGGCCGTGTCGTAGATGGTGAAAGAGGTCTTGTAGCCCAGGGCCTCGATCTCCCGGCGCAGGATGCGCACGCAGGCCGAGTGGAAAGTGGAAACCCAGAGCCCCGTCCCCTCCGGCACCAGGCGGAGCACCCTCTCCCGCATCTCGTCGGCCGCCTTGTTGGTGAAAGTGATGGCGATGATCCGCCAGGGGGGCACGCCGCGGGCCAAGAGCCAGGCGATCCTGTGGGTGATCACCCGGGTCTTCCCGCTTCCCGGCCCCGCCACGACCAGGACCGGGCCGTCCCCGGCGGTGACGGCCTCCCGCTGGGGAGGGTTGAGGTCTCGAATCAGCTCTTCCATGGGACCGGAGAGGGTGGGGCCCTTCTCACCCGATTGCAAGGCCCCCGCCGCCGCGGAGGCCTTGCCGGTTCAGGAGGGGGACACCCCCTCCCGGAGAAAGTCTACTTGCCGATGTATGCCTCTCCTCCCTGGGAAGTGATGAGTCCGAGAGAGTTGGCACCCTTGTCCACTACGAGCCACTGGAAATAGAGAAAGGAACCGACCATGGAAGGTACGCTCGGGATGCTCAATGCCGCCGAGGCCGTCCCCCCGGGCCCGGTTTGGGTGGCGAACATGAAAAGGATGGAGGCGTTCAAATCGCAACCTTGGGCCCCGAATTTGCCCAGGTCCAAGGGGAGGCCGAAGGGCCCCCACTTGGTCCGGCTCCTTCCGACGGAGTAGAGAACGGGCGCGTTGGCCGGGGCGTTTCTCAGGCCCAGCGTAAAAGGCTGGCCGATTCTGGGAGCCTCCCTCCCCGTGAGCAGGGGCTGGCCGGAGGACCCGCGGCAGGCTTTTCCGAAATCTGCCAGGTAGGCGCTGGGAACGAATGAAAACCGCATGATAAGCCCGTAGTTTCTTCCCACCGTGCCCGTCGGGGAGGTCGGGTTCCCGCTGGCGTAGATCCGGCAGGTCTTTGCCACGCCGCTGGCGGAACTCACAGCGTCCAGGGGGTAAGTGAAGATCTTGTTGTTTTGTGTGTTTCCCCAGTTCACCACCTCCACGCAAAGGTTGTTCTTGCCCGACCAGGGCCAGGGCTTGTCGAAGGGGATGCAGACCTGCCAGTCCGAGGGAGAGAAGGTGCGGAACTTGGGCATGAGAACCCACCTCTTCGCCAGAACCGTCGTAGGCGAAGGATTGTTCGTGGCGAAAAACGTGGAAGGAGAACTCCAACTGGTCGCCGTGTTCCCGAGCTTGATCTCCAAGAGGACCATCTGGCCTCCGTATTTGGGTCTACCGAAGGCCTTGTTGGGTCTCAACTGGAGGACCCGGAACAAGTTGGGCTTTCCCACGTCCTTGTTGTCGAAGATCTGCTGGTAGCGTGTGGGGAACCAGGAGAAGGGGATATTGTTGTTGGAGTTCCCCGGGTTCTTGGCCAAAGATTTGTCGGGAAGCACCACGGGGGCGGGC
>CAYQBW010000699.1:0-2027 GCA_964415725.1 uncultured Planctomycetia bacterium | reverse complement strand
CGACCGACGCCTGGGCCACGGCCCTGGCCGTCCTGGGCCCACAGGGCCTCCCCCCCCTCCAACGACAAAAAGGCCTGGAAGCCCTGGTCGTGACGGGCGCCCGCGGAAAACCCCGCCTCTTCTTCACCACTGGCATGAAGGCCCTCTACCGCCCCGGCCGGTAAAACCCTCTCCCCAAGAAATCAGTGATCGTTACGAAAAAAATCCTGGACCTTCGAAAATTCCAAAAAATTCGTGACCTTCCCCCAGTTTGAAATTTTGTGAAGCCCCCGCCGGACCGAGCCAGGCGGGCGCTCCAACCCCTCTCACCCCCGCCACTCCGCCTGGTCCACGGTGGTCCGGAATTCCGCCTCCACCCGGCCCGGGGCGATGTCGTCCCGGCCCTCGGCCCCCGGAAGCCCGAGGAAGACGATGCCCTCCTGGGGGCACTTCGCCAGGACCGGCCCGAAATCCAGGGAGGGATCGAACTTCTCCGGCGCCGTCCGGGCCAGGTTGTCCTCCACGCGGAAGTATTCCCCCATGGCCCGCTCGCAGGCCCTGCACCCGATGCACCCGACCCTGCAGACCTTCTTCACCTCCGGGCCGAAATCCTTGTTGGAGCATTTCACCACCACCACCTTGGAGTGGCGGAAGGGGACCATGGAGATGACGTTCCTGGGACAGGCCCTGGCGCAGGCCCCGCATCCCACGCACTTTTCGTAGTCGATCTCCGCCAGGCCCTCCGCCACCCGGACGGCCTCGAAGGAACAGGCCTCCACGCAGTCCCCGAACCCCAGGCAGCCGTAGGCGCACCCCTGCACTCCGGCCACCATGTTGGCGGCGGCGCAGCTCACCTCCCCCTCGTAGGGGTGCCGGCCCAGCCGGTCCCCCCGCCGGGCGTTGCAGTGGACCACGGGCCTCTCGGGAACCTTTTCTTCCAGTCCCACCCCCATGATTTCCGCCAGCTTCAAGGCCGTGGAAGGTCCCCCCACGGGGCAAAGGTCCACGGGAGCGCCCCCCAGGACCACCGCCTCGGCGTATTCGGAACATCCCACGTGGCCGCAACCGCCGCAGTTGGCCCCGGGCAGGGCCCTCTCCGCCGCTTCCACCCTGGGATCGGTCTCCACGTGGAAGGCCCTGTTCGCCCATCCCAGGACCAGGGCCATGGCCACGGCCAGGACCAGCATGGTTCCGGCGGCGGTGAGAATGGTTACGGGGGTCAGCATCTTTTCACCTCGTCAGCGCAAAAAAGCCGCCAGGCCCCGGTCCACGCCGGTGAAGCCCATGAACGCCATGGCCATGATCCCCGCCGTGAGCAGGGTGATCCCGGCGCCTTTCAGAGGTTCCGGAATATCGCAAAGGTCCAGCTCCTCCCGGATCCCCGCCATCATGGTGATGGCCAGGGCGAATCCGAGCCCCCCGAAGACCGCCAGGGCCAGGGCCTGGTCCAGGCCCCAGGCCGCCGCCGGGTCCCGCGCGCCCGAGACGTGTTTCATGATCTCCAGGCAGGCGAAGAGGATGGCGCAGTTGGTGGTGATCAGGGGGAGGTAGACCCCGAAGGCCTTGAAAAGGGCGGGGAAGAAACGCTTCAGGTACATCTCCACGAACTGGACCGAAGAGGCGATCACGAAGATGTAGATGAGGTAATTCAGAATGGAAAGGTCCAGGACCGTCCTGGACCCGGGAGCGAAGAGCCCCCAGATCCAGGCCGTCACCGGGGCCCCCGGCCTTGTGACGAACCAGGTGAAGAACCAGGCCAGGAAGGAGGCGATGGTGACCACGAAGGTCACGGCCAGGCCCATCCCGAAGGCCTGGTCCACCCTGCGGGAGACGCCGATGAAGGGGCAGATCCCCACGAAGTAATGGAGCACGAAGTTGTTGATGAAGGCCGCCCCGACGGCGATGAGAAGCAGGTCCACCAGGTGATTCATCCTTGGTTCCTCCCCGCCTTCTTCCGGGCCGCGCTCGCCCATTCCACCAGTCCCAGAAGAAGTCCCAGGGTAAGGAAGGCCCCCGGCGGCAGGACCATGATCCCCCAGTTGGGCCAG
>CAYQBW010000698.1:0-2030 GCA_964415725.1 uncultured Planctomycetia bacterium | reverse complement strand
GGCTCCACGGAGATCGGGGCGGTGGCGAACGGCCATTCCACGAGGTAGGTATACTGGCGGGTGAGCAGGTCCGTATCGGTGTAGAAGTAGAGGTTTCCCCCGCCCGCTTCCTCGAGGAGGCTCTGGAAGGCGTTCCTGGTCACCCTGAGGCCTTCCACCTGCTCCCTGTATCGGGGGTCCCTTCCCGTGAAGACGTTTCTCCGGAAGAGAAAGTGCCAGGAGATCTCCCCGGCGGAGGGGTTTTTCTTGAAAAAACGCCTGAGCGCCACGAGTTCCTGTTCGCCCAGGGTGGGCACGAAGACGATGTCTCCCTTTCCGGCGCCGGCTTTTTCCAGGAGCCTGGCCGTATCGGCGGCGAAGGTTTTCTGCTTCCGCCGGTTGGCTTCCCCCCAAACGAACCAGTCGGGAGGCTTGACCAGGAAGCGGAGGGGGTAGAAGAGGGCGGCGAAGAAGCTTCCCAGGCCGGAGAGGGCCGCCAGGAGGTAGCCCTTGAATGGGATGATGGTGTAAAGGAACCGGAAGAGGGCCTTCCCGGCCTCCATGGCCCCGGACAAGGCCAGCCAGAGGAGGGCGCGGGGAGAGAGGGCGTTGCCCTCGTGGAGAAGGTTCCTGGGATCCTTGCGCCGGGTGAGGAAAAGCCCGGCCCTGGAGAAATAGGCCTTGAAGAGAAGCCTGTCCTTCCACCGCCCCAGGGCCCCCGTGAAGTGTCGCAAAAAGATGAAGATCCTGGAGTCTTCGGGAACCACGAAGAAGGAAAGCCTGTATACCGGGTAGACCTTCCAGGGAACCCTGTCGGCCTGGTCGAACTTCTTGTGCGTGGCGAGGACGCAATCGAACCCGGCCCTGGAGGCGGCCCGGAGCACTCTTTCGGCGTACTCGAAGTAGTGCCCGCCCTGGCCCTTGATGGAGGGGTCGACCAGGATGAATTTCCTCATGGGGCCCCGCCGTCAGATGTTGGTGAACTTGGTCGTGCGCAAGATCCTGAAAACCTTGAGAAGCTCTTCGATTCCCTCTTCCAGGGTGACCCTGGCCTTGAATCCCGTGGCCTCGATCTTTTCGTTGGAGACGATGTAATCCCTCTTGTCGGGGTCTTCCCCGATGCGGGATTCGAAGTAGACGAAGCCCGGGACCTTCTCCTTGATCTTTTCGCAGAGCTCGATCTTGGAGAGGTTGGCCTCGCTGAGCCCCACGTTGTAGGGGCCCCCCTTCATCTCTTCGAAGTTGCGGATCACGTGCAGGAAGGCTGCGGCCACGTCCCGGACGTGGACGTAGTTGCGCTTGAAATGGCCTTCGAAGATCACGATGAATCCGTCCCGGACCGCCCTGTGCACGAAATCGTTCACCAGGAGGTCCAGGCGCATCCTCGGGGAAGCCCCGAAGACCGTGGCCAGCCGGAGGGAGACGGAATTTCCGGAGTCCAGGATCTCACGCTCCGCCTGGACCTTGAGCCGCCCGTAGAGGGAGATGGGGCGGAGGGGGGTCTCCTCCGTGCAGAACTTGCCTTCCTCTCCCACGCCGTAACCGCTGTTGGTGCAGGGAAAGACGATCCTCTGGTCCTTGGAGCGGAGTTTCAGGAGGAGGCGGATCGCGCCCAGGTTGGTGGTCTCGGCGGCGGTCTTGTCGAAATCGCACAGGGGGGCGCCCACGAGGGCCGCGAGCGGAAGGACGATGTCGGCCGAGGCAAGGGCCTTGCGGAGGATGGATTCGTCCCTGCAGTCCCCCCGGATCACATCGAAGCGGGGATCGCGGCAACACTCCAGGAGACTGGACTGGTCGTAGAGGAAATTATCGAGGACCGTAACCTGGTAGCCTTCAGAGAGAAGCCTGGGGACCATGGTTGAGCCCAGGTAGCCCGCTCCTCCCGTGACGAGGATTTTCTCTTCCATTTCGGAACGCCTCGGTACGATTGGTCTTGTGGAATCACCGCGGCAGGACGGGCCCGCCTCCCTTCCCGCCGCCGGGGCCGGGTTCCGGGACCGGCCGGAAAAGGGGTCCCCCCGCCCACGGGACGGAGGGGAATCCTGCCGGTG
>CAYQBW010000697.1:0-2031 GCA_964415725.1 uncultured Planctomycetia bacterium | reverse complement strand
GGAGGGGACGGTCTGGGAGGCGGAGAAGAGGATCGGCCTTCCTCGATCCAACCCTCCTTCTGGCCCCACCAGAGGAGGGCCGCCGCCAGGAGAAGGAGAACCGGGTAGACGATGCGCCTGTTTGCCGCCACCTTCAGATCCTGTAGGGCATGAGGTCGTCGTCGTCGCCGGCGTCGCCGAGCCGTTCGGTGACGAAGTTCCGGTCCACCACGACCTTGGTGCCGGACTTCTCCGGGGCTTCGAAGGAGATGTCCTCCAGGAGCTTCTCCAGGAGGGTCATGAGCCTTCTCGCGCCGATGTCCTGGGTGGTGAAGTTGGCCTTGGCCGCCACCTCGGCCAGGGTCTGAATGCCGTCTTGCGTAAACTCGAGCTCCACTCCCTCCGTGGAGAGCAGCCTGGCGTATTGCTTGGTGAGGGCGTTCTTGGGCTCCGTGAGGATCCGGGCAAGGTCCTCCTTGGTAAGAGGGGTAAGAGCCACCCGCACGGGAAACCGCCCCTGGAGCTCGGGGATCAAGTCGGCGGGCTTGGAGGTGGAAAAGGCGCCGGCCCCGATGAAAAGGATGTGGTCGGTGCGGACGTAACCATACTTGGTGAAGACGCTGGCGCCCTCCACGATGGGGAGCAGGTCCCTCTGGACTCCCTCGCGGGAGACGTCCGGGCCTTCCGCCGGGTTGGCGCCCACGATCTTGTCGATCTCGTCCAAAAAGATGATCCCGTCGTTCTCGCACCGGGTCAGGGCCTTCTGGATCATTCCTTCCTTGTCGATCAGCTTGTCCGTCTCCTCCTCGATCAAGGCCGCCCGGGCCTCCCTCACGGTCAGGCGCCGGAGCTTGAACCGGGGCCCCACGGCCCGGCCCCAGAGTTCCTGGAGGGCCCGCGTGTCGATGGCCATGGACTCCGTGCCCTGGCCGGACTGGATGTCCAGGGTGGGTTTGCTGCGATCTTCCAAGGGGATCTCGATCTCTTCGCCCTCCAGTTCGCCGCTGCGCAGGGCCTGGAGGAGTTTTTCCCGCTCTTCCTTCCGGCGGGCCCTGGCCTCGGGGTCCTCCTCCGGGCCGGGCGTGTCCTCCAGGCCGGGAGGCGGGGTGAGCCATTCGTTGTTGTCCGTCTGGAAGAGTTGCATCTGCTGGGCCTGCCAGGAGAGTCCGCCTTCCTCCTCTTCCATTTCTTCCTCGTCCTCTTCCTCCAGGCCCCGGGCCCGGGCCAGGGCGCGGAAGAGCCGCTCTTCCGCGGCCTGGGCCGCTTCCCGGGCCACCCGCTCCCCTTCCTCCCGCCGGACCATGGCGATGGCCGATTCCACCAGGTCCCGGACCATGCTCTCCACGTCCCTTCCGTGGTAGCCCACCTCGGAGAAGCGGGAGGCCTCGACCTTGAGGAAGGGCGCCCCGGCCAGGGCGGCCAGCCTGCGGGAGATCTCCGTCTTGCCCACCCCCGTTGGGCCCACGAGCAGGATGTTCTTGGGATAGATCTCCGCCGCTTCTTCCGGCGGGAGCTGCTGGCGGCGCCAGCGGTTGCGAAGGGCCACGGCCACGGCCCGCTTGGCCTTGTCCTGGCCCACGATGTGTTCGTCCAGGAGTTCCACGATCCTCCTGGGCGTAAGGTCCTTCATGTCCTGCATGGTTGCCTCTGGTTTAGCACGGGTGATTCCTGAAAAAGAGAGGGCCAGCCTATCCAATGTTGGCCCCAGGGGAAGGGGGGGCCATAATCACCCCCCGGAAGAAGGAGCGGAGGTTTCGTGATCCCCCGGAAGGCGCCAGGACGGAGGCCCCCCTCGTGGGTCGTGGACTTCGGAAGGTATTCCTCCCTGGGGATCGAGTTCGCCTTCACCTTCCTGGCCTTCGGGGCTCTCGGCTACCTGGTGGACAAGTGGGCCGGAACCTACCCCTTTCTCATGATCCTGGGGATCTTTCTCGGGGCCGCGGCGGGATTCGTGAAGCTCTATTACAGCGTTTTTCCTCCCAAGGGAGGAAAGGAGCGGAAAAAAGAGGAATTGAAGAAGGAACGAAAGGACTCTCCTCCATGACAGGTTCC
>CAYQBW010000696.1:0-2033 GCA_964415725.1 uncultured Planctomycetia bacterium | reverse complement strand
CGTTCTCCCTCTGGGCCGAATAGGCCTCACGGAAGGTGGTGTTCTCCGAGCGGAGCCGGGTGATCTCGTCCAGGTCCACCACGGCGGTGACGAGCTTCCAGGGCTCCGGGTGCAGGAGGGGGCCTTCGGCGGCGATCCCCAGGGGGCCGGCCACCATGGCCCCCCCGTCGAAAACCAGCCTGGCGCTGTCCAGGCCCACCAGGTTGGAGAAGACATGCTGGCAGATCATCCTCTCCGCCGTGCTCTGGATCACCCTTCGCCGCAAATCGGGCTTGAAGAGGGAGAAGGGGGAGGCCGAGGCGTTGCAGAGGATCTCCGCCTCCAAGAGGAGGGAGAGGTTCTCCTGGGGCCAGACCCAGGCGTCCTCGCAGATCTGGGCGGCCACGTCCCCGAAGGGAAGGCGGTAGAGAAGGTCCCCCGCGGGCAGGCCCTTCACCTCCACCGTCTCCCGGCCCCGCCAGGGCGTGAAATTCCGGCCTTCGTAGAAGACGCTGTAGGAAGGAAGAAAACGCTTGAGGGTCACCCCCCGCGCCCTCCCCCTCCACAAAAGGACCAGGCCGTTGTAGAGAAGCCCCCCGACCCGCACGGGAAGCCCGGCGAAGACGGCCGTCTCCCCGGTTTCCTCCGCCAGGGCCTCCAGGCTCTCCCAGGCGCGCTCCGTCACCTGGGGCCACTGGACCAGGTCCTCCAGCATGTATCCCGTAAGGCACATCTCGGGCAGGCAAAGGAGGGAGACCCCCTGGTCCCGGGCGGCCTGGACCACTTCCCGGAGAAGGGCCAGGTTGTCCCGGTAGGCGCCGACCTTGACGGAGACGCTGGATGCGGCCAGGCGGACCAGTCTCACGGCATCGTCCTTTCTCGGCCCTCCCTCTCCGCCGCCATGATCCTAAACTTCCCGGGCGGCCCGCGTAAGGGCCCGGGTCCACATGCCCCAGGTGAGCCGGCCCGTGTTGGTGTTCTGCCGGGAAGGGTGGTAGGAGCAGATCAACCGGAATTCCCTTCCGGCCACCCGGACGATCCCCTCCGCCCCGTGCCCGAAAGGAGGCATCTCCCGGGGTTCCTCCACCAGGGCCCGAAGGCCCTGGTAGGCGACCCGGCCGAGGACGAGGATCCGCTCCAGGCGGGAAAGCCTCCTCACCTCTTCCTCCAGGAACCCCCGGCAGGCCCGGATCTCTCCGGGAAGGGGCCGGTTGCCCGGCGGGACGCATTTGACCACGTTGGTGATGTACACCCCATGGAGAAGGGTTCCGTCGTTGCGGGATTCCACCTCCGCCCTGGAACAGAGACCAAGCTCGTGGAGCCCCTTGAAGAGCCAGATCCCGGCGGCGTCCCCCGTAAAGGGACGGCCCGTCCGGTTGGCCCCTCCCCGGCCCGGGGCCAGGCCCAGGATCAGGAGCTTCGCCCGGGGATCGCCGAAGCCCGGCACCGGCCGGTTCCACCAGTCGGGCTTTTTCGCCCGGGTCTCCTCCAGGAAGGAGACGAGCCGGGGGCACCGGTGGCAGGAGGCAATCTTCCGGGCAAGGAGGCGGGATTGTCGGTGGGGAGGAGCCATGGAATCCCAACGCAAAAGGGGGCCCGTCTCTTTCGGAAACACCCTTCCCCCCCACCTGGGCAGGTCCTCCCCTTCCGGGTGGAGTAGAATTGTTGGACTTCCTTCCTTTGAGTGAGGATCCCCATGGTTTCCAAGCCTTTGCTTTTCTCCGCCTTGGCCCTGGCCTTCGCGTCGCTCCCGGTCCCCCTTCTTTGCCAGACCCCGACCTACTTCTACTCGCCCTCGTGCCTGGAAAAGAAAGAGGGGCCGGCTGGGGACGACTACCCCTTCGCGGTTCCGGTGATCCGTTACCAGCAGGTCCACGACGATCTCACCCGCCGGGCCCTCCTGGAGGGAATGGCCTTCCGGCGGGACGGCCTCAGGACGGTCCCCATGAAGGCCTGGTCCGTGGAGATGGAAGCCTGGATGACCACGGCCAAGGTGCAGGCCCGGACCATGACCACCACCTTCGCCGCCAACAGGGGCAACGACTTCACCCAGG
>CAYQBW010000695.1:0-2034 GCA_964415725.1 uncultured Planctomycetia bacterium | reverse complement strand
GTAGGGGACGCCCGAGGGACGGCGCGAAGCGCCGTCCCGACGGTCGTCCCGCGATAGGGCCCCAGAATCCCGATGGATCCGGCCTGGTGATCCATTCCCCCCGGGTGGGGAGGATTCGGAACTCCCCGAACCTGCCCGGGCGAAGTGGCTCAAGGAGGGACTCCCTTCCAGCCGAAGGGATGTGGGAGAAGCCCCCGGTCCGGTTCGAGGGGCTCGTTTGCCGGCAAAGGGAGTGGCAGAAAATGGACAAACTCATCGAGGCGGTCGTAAAGAACACCATCCAGCCTCTTCTCAGGGGCAGGGGCGCCCAGGTGGGAGGAGAGAGGATTTCGGAGGAAATCATCCGGGTCCATCCTTTCTCCAGCCTCGCGGCGAAAGCGGAAGGCAAGGAATTGACCGTTCCCGCCGATACCCTCCTGGTATTCTCCCAGGGGGAATTGGATTACCTGGTCTTTCCCTTGACCATCGAGGCCTTTCCCGATCCCATCCGGGTCCTTCGGGAGGCCAGGCGCGTCCTGAAGGAACACGGGAACCTCATCATCCTGGCCGTGGACGGAAGGGGCGCCGAGGGACCGCGGCTGGAAGGCCACCTGCACGCCTACGACCCGGCTTTCCTGGCGAGAATCGTGGAGCTGGCGGGGGGATTCGCGATCCACGCCCTTCGCGAAGTGGGGGACACGGGGTTGATCCTCCTCAAGGCGGAGAGAGATACACGGGCGGACGTAAGGATTCCCTTCGTCACCTATACTCCCAACTGGATCCAGGCGGCCCAGACCCCCGAAGGTTGCGCGGAACTCTTCTTCCAGCTGGGGATTCTGCATCTCCAGATCGGGGACCTGGAAAGAGCGGCGGACGCCTTCAAGCAGGTCCTGGCCTTCGAGCCTGAATGCGCCGAGGCCATGGGCGGGCTGGGGATGGCCGCCCTTTGCGGGGACGACCCGGACGGCGCCCGGGCCTGGTTCGAGAAAGCCCTGGCAAGGGATCCTTCCAACGGGGATTTCCGCAAGTGGCTGGAGCTCTCCCTGGAGGCCCAGAAGGAAAAGAGCAAGCCCGAGCCGACCGTCTCCATTCCCAGGCCCGAGACCCGGCCGGTCACCCATCCTTCCCCGGGCGTCCACCCGGCGCCGACGAGCCTCCTGGGCCAGCCCATGCCCTGAGTTGGTTCCAGCACAAGCAAGGAGAGCGGGAGACCTGGAAGGGGAGGGGCGGACCCCCTCCCCTTTCTTTTTTGGGCTTTTTTCCCCTCTTTCTCCCAGGGGGCGGGAGTGCGGCCGGAGTGCCTTCTTCCTTCCCGGGGGCGGACCACGTAAGTTCAGGGGGAAGAAAAACGGCCCGACCATGGGAGGTATGTCTTTGTCCCAGCCCAGGCCCACACGGGAAAGCCCCAGGGGGGAGCCTGCGGGGGCCGGTTCCTCTCCTTCCCCGGAAGCCTCGCGGCAACCGGCCGCCGGGGAGGCGGAGTTCGTCTCCAGGGCGCGGGAGGGGGATCCCCAGGCTTTCCGGGCCCTGGTGGAGATTTACCAGGGCCGGATCTACAACCTCTGCCGCCGCCTTCTCGGACCTCACCGGGACCAGGCCGAGGACATGACCCAGGAGATCTTCCTCCGGGCCTGGAAGGGGCTGCCTTCTTTTTCGGGCACCACGGGCTTCGGCCCCTGGCTGAAGCGGATCGCCCTCAATTTCTGGGTCCAACAGCACCGCAGGAGGACCGCCCTCAAGCGGAAGGGAACGATTCTCTCCCTGGACGCGCCGCTTGGGGACAAGGACTCGGACTTCTTTCTTCAGCCCCCTTCCCGGGAGATGGGGCCGGTTCGAAGCACGGCTTCCCGTGAGCTGGGGCGGGCGATTCTGAAGGCGCTGGAGACCCTGGATGGAGAGATGCGGGAGGTCCTGGTGCTCCGGGACATGGAAGGCTACTCCTACGAGGAGATCGCCCAGGCCCTGGGGATCCCCATCGGCACGGTGCGCTCCCGGATCCACCGGGCCCGGCTGAAGCTCCAGCCTCTGTTGAGGAAATTCCTGTGACCGGAAGGG
>CAYQBW010000694.1:0-2036 GCA_964415725.1 uncultured Planctomycetia bacterium | reverse complement strand
CCCTTTCCCGCATTCCCGAGAAAGGAGAGCTTGAGCCCCGGCGGGGGAAGGGTCTCCAGGAGCCGGACCGGGCCCTTGGCCGTGCCGATCCAGACCCGCCACCCCAGGGGCACCTGGGCGTAGCCCTTGAGCCATCCCCCCGGCCCCAGCACCACCTGGGGGTCCAGCTCCAGCACCAGGGGGCGCTCGGGGGGAAAGACTTCCAGGAGGACCCGGGCCTGCCCGCCCAGCCCGAGAAGGATCTCCTTGGAGGGCCGCCCCTCCTGGAGCTTGACCATCCGGCACTGTCCTCCCTGGCTCTCCAGGAGCAGGGAAGTATCCCCCCTGTCGAGCTGGAGGGTGCCTCCCAAAGGAAGCGGGCGCTCCAGGATGCGCGCCGGATCGGGCTGGTTCCTTTCCATGGTGGACCCAAGGATGGCCCCAGGCCGCCCCCCTGCAAGCCCCCTTCCGGGGAGGGGATCCCTTACAGTCTCGGAAAGGGCCAGGGGCCGCGCCCCTTTGGAGCCGGAGGCCCCCGGAAAAGGACACCGGGCAAGAAGAAACCCCCTTGCCTCCGCCGCTCCTCCCAGTAAACTAACCCGCCCACACCCGGAAGGATGGGCGATTAGCTCAGTTGGCTAGAGCGCCAGCTCGACAAGCTGGAGGTCGGTGGTTCAAGCCCACCATCGCCCACCATTTCTTCCTCTTCCGCCGAATCCGCGAGTCCCTGGGAAGCCGAAAGGGCGGTTGCGCGGCCCTTTCAGGAAAGGGAAGAAACCCAAGCCCTGGTTTCAGACTTCCCGTCCTATGGCGCTCCCCCCCCCGAAGAAAACTGTGCCCTTTTCAAATGGTGCGCCAGGCAAAGGACCCAAACAGCCCCGGTCCGCCGCCAGGAGGTGAGCTGGGCGCCAGTGCCGCCTCCCCCCCGGGCCCGGCTATCTCCAGCGCCTTTTCTCCCACGCCTCCAGGAGGGCGGCGATCTTCTTCTTTTTCTGGTTCCGGGCCAGCTTCAGGGGGGTCCAGGCCTCTCGGTCCTTTCGGGGGTCCAGGTAGAAGGGAAGGGTCGGGGAGGCGCCCGCCTCCAGGAGGGCCTTCACGACCTGGGCATCCTCATACAGGATTGCGATATGGAGGGGCGCAAGGCCGTCTTTGTCCCTTTCGTCCGGGTCGAGCCCTTTCTTCACCAGGTAAGGGATCATGGCGAGGTTTTTCCTCAGGACCGCGTAGAAAAGCGGGTTCCCGCCCCCTCTATCCTTGTCCGTGAGCCTGGCCCCATGGGCAAGGAGCAATTCCACCATGGGTGGGCCGCATCTGGCCGCGGCGCCGCAAAGAAGGGGGAGCTTCTCCCCCGCCACCCTGGCCTTGGCCCCCTTTCCCAGGAGGAAACGGACCATCTCCAGGTCGTTCTGCACGACGGCGAAATGAATGGGCCTGTACCGGCCGCCGTAGGGCTTGTCCAAAAGGCCCGGGTCCTTCGAGAGAAAGTCCTTTACCTTCTCGATATCCCCCAAGGCGGAGGCCAGGTAGATGTCCTCCTTTCCAAGCCCCCTTTCCAGGGCGACCCGGATGCAGGCCGGCCTTCCCCAAAGGCCCAGCAGGTGGAGGCCGTCGCCGGGAAAATCGAATTCCTCGATCTTATCCGGAAGGGTCAGCTCCCAATCCAGAAGAAGGGTGAAGAGCTTCACCGGGCCCTTGGCGGCCTCCAGGAGAAGGTGGATGCCGGCGAATTCGCTCTTCTTGTCCAAGGGCGGACGCGCCGCCAGGAGGGCCTCCAGGAGATCGGCTCTCTTTTTGGAAACCGCCTTCACGAGGGCCGCTTTTACCAGGGTCCCGGCGGAGGAGTCCTTTCCAGGGAAGGGGACGGTCCAGTCCACGCCCTCCTCCAGGAGGCGGCGTAAGGCCTGGAGGTTTCCCTCCTCCAGGGCAGCGAGGACCTCATCCGCCCGGGCATAGGGGTTCTTCCGCCAGGCGCGATCGGGGGAGACCCAGACGGGCGAAGAAAGGGCCTCCCCAAAGGGGCTCCAGGTTCCTTTCTCCAGGTCCAGAAGGACCTCCAT
>CAYQBW010000693.1:0-2043 GCA_964415725.1 uncultured Planctomycetia bacterium | reverse complement strand
GTGTAGGAGGGGGGCGGGACCAGGGCCGTGCCTCGGCTGCTTGTCATCTGTGCCCTTTTCAAGGTGTCGGCCATTCTTGAGTAGACCTTTTCACGGAGGTGGAACCACGGCCTCCTGGGTTCTTACTTTGTTGTTGGATTTTGGCTTTGCGAAAGTGCAGCCTGTGGCACCGAAAACGGACGCGCGGATTATTCTCCTTTTTTGGCCCGGCGGAAAGGAAATCTGTCGACCGGAACAGCCTGTCTATTCGGGGCATGAATGATTATCATTCACGCCATGAATAATTGTCTTTCTCCTCCCCAAAAAGGGGGTCTTCAGCGGAATCTTTGGTTCGGGGCGGCGCTGGTATACGGCGGGGCTGACGCCCAGCCCCCGTCCCGGTGAGGACCTGCCAGTTTTCGGAATTTTTCCTGGCGCACCACTTGAAAAGGGCACTGATTGACAGACGCGACAAAAGTCTTGTCAAGATCGGGGCTTGGTGACTGCGTCGGAACCGGCCCCCCGACGTCACGAGTCCGGATCTCCGATCCGGCCTCGTTCCGGCGGGGGCTTCACAACATTGCTGGCTGGGGGAAAGTCACGATTTTTTTGAGGATTTTCGAGGGTCCGGGACTTTTGTCGTAACCGTCACTGATTGGCGGACGCGACAAAAGTCCTGTCAAGACCGGGACTTGGTGGCTGCGTCGGAACCGGCCCTTTTGCCTTCTTTAAAACTCACAAATTCTGCGGAAGGCCCAATCTTTCTTGACCGGCCGGGAAAGGCGTGGGATCTTGCTTTCTTTTGCAAGGCCCCTTTTTCAAGCGCCCCGGGAGGTTTCGTGGAGCGGCGATTGCAGGCTTGCGTTTTTCCGATTCTTGTCCTGTTCGTGGGAATCCAGGCCTCGGCCCAGGTCCGGGAGGGGAAGGATCTCATCTTCCGGGAGAGCCTGGCGGCTTTTGCCGGGGTGGAAAAAGGGTTTCCCGGGAAGGACCGCGTCCTGGGGCTGACGGGAGCCGGCCTTGCCTGGGGGGAGAGCTACCGGCTCATGGCCTATGTCTCCCTGTTCGAGGGGACGGGCGATGTCCTCTTCCTGGTTAAGGCCATGGAGCGGATGGACTGGGTTCTTTCGGTCCGGGACGACAAGAGGAGGATCCGGGACGAAATCCGGAAAAGGGTGATGCCGGCCTGGTGTTCGAAAAAATATACCAAGGGAAGGAACTACGCCTGGATCGTCCACGCCGGGATGATCACCTACCCGATGGCCAGGCTGGTCTTCCTGGTCCGCCGCGATCCGGCTTTGCGCGGAAAATACGGGTCCAAGGCTGACCTTTACGCCGCGGCCGTGGAGGAGACGGTCCGGGCCTTCAATGGAGACTGGAGGGAGGACCGAGCGAAGGGGGAGGGGTGGTATTTCTGTGATTACCTGAAGAGGGAATTGCCTCTCAATATGCAGAATTCCATGGGGCGAACCCTGACAGCCCTCTGGCTCGCATCCGGAGAAGGCGCTTACCGGAAAAAGGCGGAGATGCTGGCCCGTTACTTGAAGAAGCGCCTCAGGAAGAAGGGCGGGCGTTACATCTGGCCCTATTGGCCCAATGACCGAAGGGGCGTCGAAGACGTCTCCCACGGGGCGATCAACGTGGATTTCGCCTTCTGCTGTTTCCGTGCGGGGATCCTCTTCACAAAAGAGGACATGCTCCGCTTTGCCGGGACCTTCCGGGCCTGCTGCCGCCCGGGCAAGGGCTTCGCCCGGCGGGTCGACGGAAAGGGGGACCTGGGCTATTCCTCCGCCATGGCCGGCTGGGGGCACCTCGGTTTTCTGGCGCCCGAAGTGCGGAAGAAAATTTTCCGATACTTCCGTAAGTGCTGGTCCTCCTCGATCCTGGCCGTGCCCTGCCTGGTGGAGACGGGCCGCCCCCTGGAGAGGGAGGCTCCCCCGGAGAAGAGTTCTCCCGTGAAGAAGGGAAGCTCTCACCGGCGGTAGGCGGGGCGACCTCCCTTTTCCCGGGAACTTCCCTCACTCCCCGGCGTTTAGCCGGGTTTTCCCTCCCTTCCCGGGAGGG
>CAYQBW010000692.1:484-2048 GCA_964415725.1 uncultured Planctomycetia bacterium | reverse complement strand
GGCCTCCGTGGGCCCGGGCCGCCCCCGCCCCGGCGATCAACGCCAGGGCGAGGAGAAAGAACTTTCCCGGCCTTTCCATGGCTCTCTCCTTTTCCCTTCGCCCGCAAAAGGACTCAGAGGATATCCAGGATGCCGCCGGCGCCTCCCGTCAGGGTCTCCACGTTGGCCCTGTAGTTGAGGCCGAAGGCGATCTTGGAGTTCCAGGGAAGGTCTTCCTTGTCTCCCACGATGCCGAGCGCCACGGCCGCGAAGGCCCGGGTCGTCCGGGCCAGGTTCCTGTTGAAGAGCATGTCCACCAGGGGATTGACGGCCCGGCGGTCGCCCACGAAACCGAGCCCCGTGGCGACGGCCGACTGGGCCGCCAGGTTCTGGGGGCCTTTCTTCAGGGCCCGAAGGAGGGTGTCCACCACGGACTTCTCTCCCATGAGGCCCAGCCCGACGGCGGTCTGCCTGAGGAGGACGGGAAGGTTGACCGTTCTCTCCAGGAGGTTTCTCAGGTCCTCCGTGGCCTCCTTGAACTTCATGAGGCCCAGGGACACGGCGCAATAACCCTCGAACTCGGGGTCATTGCTCCGGTCCATGGCCCTTTGCACCATGAGGCCGGCCCGGGAAACCTGGGCGAGCCCCAGGGCCACGGCCATGGCGCCCCTCCATTGTGGATTACGTGTCTCCGAAAACGCCTTTACCAGGACATCCTCCACGCCCGGGGTGGGCCGCTGCCCGCGCATGAGGAGCTCCGCCTGGCTCACGCCGAGTCCCAGCGCCGTCCAGGGCTTGTCCTGCTTCCTGCCCCTCTTCAAGAGCCTTGTGGACAAGTAGGTGATGGCTTCCCGGGAACCCGCGCTCCCCAGGTATCCAAGGGCGATCTTCGCGAAGAACCTGGCCTGGGGGTCGCGGCTCAGCTTCCCTTCCGAGGTCTTCTCCAGGATCTCCAGGAGGGACTTGTCCGCCGGGTTCCCCATCTCCCCCAGGGCCAGCACGCAGGACTGGAGGATCAAGGAATTTTCCTTGTGGGTCTTCAGGTATTTCTTCATCAGGCCGACGGCTTCCTCCCGGAGCGCTTCGGCCTCGGCCCGGGGGGTGGGGGCAAAGGCGTCCGAGGCCCCTTGACCGCTCTTCCGGCCGGGGCCCGACTTGCAGCGGCCCAACAGGCGGGAAACCGCCGCCGGGACCTGGGCCCGCACCAGGTACCGGCGCCGCCTGTTCTTCATGTAGTCCAGGAGGTAACGGGAAGCCTCGACGGCAAGCCGAACTCCCCCGGGATCGGAAAGGTCCGGGTTGAGAAGCCGGATGGCGATGATGGCGGAAACGGGGATATCCATGTTGGCGAACCTGGACTTGTCCAGGATCTCCTTGGCCACGTGGAAGACCTTCCGCTTGAGGTTGAGATCCTTGTGGGCGTAAGCAATGAGCCCCAGGGAATAGGCCGCGAAGGCCCGCTTGCGGAAGTTGACGCGCCCTTCCCCGCCGAAGAGCCTTCTGCCGCGGGGGGTGTCCTTCACGATCTCCACCAGGTCGGGCACGGACTCCACCAGGCCTGCGATCCCGTAAGCCAGCACGGCCG
>CAYQBW010000692.1:0-474 GCA_964415725.1 uncultured Planctomycetia bacterium | reverse complement strand
AGGACGGCCGTTTCCGAGATCTCCTGGTCCTTGTCGGAAAGCCAGGGCCGGAAGACCTTGTCCAGCTCCTTGTCGCGCCCGATCTTCGCCAGGGCCACGAGGCAGGAGGAGACGATGTCCCTCTGCCTGGTTTCCCGGAGGGCCTTCTTCAGGGCCGGGATGACCGCGTTCCTCAGTGTGTCCTCCGAGGGTCTCAGGGTGGACCGGCCTTCCCTGTATCCCTCGAGGCGGTTGAGAATCCCCGAGCCGTTCGTGACATCCGTCCCCCTGGAGATCCTGGCCTTGAGGTTGAGGTAGGGCTCCTTGTTGAATTCCCACCAGAAGGTCCAGTCCGTATAGGTGTAATCAGGAACAGGGATACCACCCCGCGTAACCGGGCCCCGGCCGCCCGGCAGGGCGCCTCCCGTTTGCGGAGTTCCGGGCGTAGCCGGCCCGGGAGTGGCCGGGGCCCGGTTACGCGGGGTGGTATCCCTG
>CAYQBW010000691.1:0-2050 GCA_964415725.1 uncultured Planctomycetia bacterium | reverse complement strand
ATCCAGGGGAGATGGTCGTCCGTGGGAGGCGTGGCCCAGGGAACGCGCGGGGTCCCACGGAAGCCGTCGATCTCGAAGCCGCCTTGGGCCTGCTTTTCCAGGAAGGGATCCACCGGGGGATCCCGGTCCGGGTCGGGCCCGGCCGTGGAGTGGGCCCGGAAGGCCGGCAGGGGGGCGTAGAGGCCGTTGCCGGGAAGGGGCCAGGGGGGAAGGACGAAGGCCGCCCGGAAGCGGTTGGCGCCTGTAAATACGCCGAAGCGTGCCGGATCGTCGGGGGAGACGAAGAAGTCCGCCAGGAGCGGGAGGCCCACGGGGGAGAAATCCCGTGGACGGATTCCGGAAAAGAACCCGGGGCTCGAGGGCCGGGGGTCCCCGCCCAGCCAGGGGCTCTCCACGTCCGCCGTGGGCCTGGAGGGATCGGCGCATCCCCCGAGGGGAAGCCCTCCGTTCCGGTCGCGGAGAAGCTGGTTCCGCCAGGTGAAGGCCTTGGAGAAGGCCGGCAGGGGAAGCCAGGAGCGGCCCGAGGGATCGCGGGCGAGGCGGGCCGGGTCCAGGGTCCAGGAGGCCCTATCCAGGACGCGGGCTGGGGTGGTTCCCGCCAGGACGTTTTTGGAGAAGGTCCTGGAGAGGCCCGAGCGGAAGGAGTCCGGGTCGGGGACGCAGTCACCGGTTGCGGGGGAGGGCATGGGCCTCAGGTCGGGCCGCGCGTCGCAGTGGGAAAGCTCCAGGGTGAGGCTGTCCAGGGTCTCCTTGACCAGGGCGGAAGGCCGGAAGGGCGCGACCCAGAGCCCGGTGACGTCCAGGTTCATGTCGGCCGGATCGGTCCGGGAGAGGCCCAGGTCGTCCTCCCGCCAGGCCGCCTGGAGCCTGGATCCCCTGGGATGGAAGGGTTCCTGGAGACCGCCTTTGCCCAGGTAGTCGAAGTCCGGGGTCCGGTAGAGGGGGAAGGGAGATGGACAGGTGCCCCCGCCCCTGGTTACGGCGGCCAGGCGGGCCGGGTCGGTGCGGGCCTGGAAGCGGAGGGGGAGGCGGGCCCGGAGGAGCCCCCCCGAGAGGCGGGCGTCGCCCCACCAGTCGGGGGCCGAGGCGTCCGGGTCCGTTCCGTCCTCGTCGCGGGAGAGAAAACGGCGGACGATATATCCGACGTCGTGGTCGGGGGCGTCCGGGTCGACCCGGAAGCCGGCCTTGAAGGAGGACTGGGACAGGGCGTTGCCCGAGAGGTCGCGGACGTTCGGGGCCCCGCCCGGGAGGAGGTGAAGGAACCAGGTCTCCCCCCGGCCTTGCCGGTGGTAGAGGCCCAGCATGGGGGTGATCCGAAGGCGGGACCAGGCTCCCGAGGCGGAGAGGCCTTGGCCCGTGAATCTTACCGGGACCAGGCCGGGCGTGCCGAGCTTGGGGTCCTCCACGACCTGCGCTTCCTCTTCGGGGGAAATCACCCACCCCGAGAGGGGAAGGTTTCCGGTAACGGGCTCGAAGAAGTCCACCACGAAGGAGGCGGTGGGGAGGATCCCCCCCTTCCCGGCGGGAGGATCGACCTTCACGAAGAGGGAGCCGTCGTCGGCGCCGGGCTTGTAGGCGCACCAGAGGAGGGCCGGTCCGGGGGCCAGGAGGGAGGCGCCGGGAACGAGGACGGCCGCCGTCCTGGCTTCGGGCGTGTCCGTGGAGGAGAGGATGAGGAGGGCCCTCTTTGCGCCCGAGGGACTTTCCTGGACCAGGGTCTCCAGGGGGTCCAGGCTGTGGCGGGCGCCGAGCTTGTCCACCAGGACCTTTCCCGTCCTCTTCTCCACGGAAAGGATCTTTACGGGAACCAAGGCCCGGATCCTGGGAGGCCGGGCCTTTTTGAGGAGACCTCCGGCCATGAAGGGGCCTCCTTCGCCGTCCCGGCTGGCCCGAAAGTCCAGGAAGGTGGTCTTTCTTCCGGCCTGGTCCTTGCCCTCCAGGTTTCCTCCCTGGGAGGCCAGGGTCGGGATGGTGTCCGGTCCTTCCAGGGGAAAGGCGATCCTCGCCGTGGCGAGGCTCGAGGAAGCGGGGGCGGGGGGAAGCCCCAGGG
>CAYQBW010000690.1:0-2055 GCA_964415725.1 uncultured Planctomycetia bacterium | reverse complement strand
CACCGCCATGAGGGGGGAACTCCCCGGGGCGCCCGCCCTGGCGAAAGGCCTCAAGGCCCGCGCGCGCACTCTACGCCACGGCGGCCACGTCGCCCCCGGTTTCCCCAAACGGACCCACCTGGCCCCTCCCCTGGCCCAGGTCCCGGCCAAGCTGGGTTTCCGGAACACCCTGGTCTGGATCCAGGACCCGGGCAAAGTCCGAAAGAACGCCAGGATGCCCGTCTTCCACCTGGAAAAAGGCGAGAAGGACGCCTACGCCCTGGCCTCCTACCTCTTCTCCCTCCCCCGGGTGGATCCCAGGCCCGTCTCCTGGCCGGCCTGGCTGAAGAAAAAGGAGGACGACATGTCGGACAGCGAGCTGGACCGGCTGGACGCCCTCCTGGAGACGGGACGCAGGACCTGGTCCCGGGTCCAGTGCGCCGACTGCCATCCCAGGGAAGGAAAGGGAGGGGACGTGGGCGTCTACGCCCCGGATCTCTCCAACGCCGGGGCCCGGCTGGGGAGGGACTGGCTCTACCGCCACCTGGAGAACCCCCACGCCCTCTTCCCCGAAGGGAGGATGCCCAGGATCGGACTTACGGACAAGGAGATCCGAGGGCTGGTGGAATCCATCCTGCGGGACCCGGAATTCGGCGGGGGCGACGAGGAAGAGGAGGAGGCCCCCAAGCCTAAGCTCCCTACCGCTCCCTCCCGGGACCCGGCCGTGCTCGAGAGGGGACGGGAACTCGTGTTGAAGCTCGGTTGCGCAGGATGCCACGAGATCCCCGGCCACGGGGAGGACGCCCCGGCGGGAAGCGATCTCTCCGATTACGGGGACAAAAAACTGGAGGATCTCGATTTCGGGCCCCGCGCCGACATCCCGCGGACCGTGGAGAGCTGGACCTTCCTCAAGCTCCTCGAGCCCAGGGCCTTCGGCGGGGAACTCTTCATGCCCCGCCCCCATCTCTCCAGAAAGGAAGCCCTGGCCGTTACGGGTTTCCTGCTCGGGCTTACGAAGGAAAGGATTCCCGACGCCCTCCGCCCGGGCCGTCCCCTCCCCTTCGAGGCCGCCGGCGAGGCGGGGAAGATCATCCGGGACCGGCGGTGCCTCACTTGCCACAGCCTGGGGCGGAGAGGCGGAGACTTCGCGCCGGAGCTGGACTTCGAGGGGAGCCGGGTGGACCCCTCCTGGCTGGAGACCTTCCTGAAGGAACCCACATCCATCCGGCCCCGCCTGGTCCAGATGCCCCAGCTCCAGCTCCCGGCCCCGGAGATCCGGACCCTGGTCCGCTTCTTTCAATACGCCGCGCGCAAAGACGACCTGGAGTCCCTTCCGCCCCTCGACAAGGGAGAGGTTCCCCTCGACCCGTCCCGGGGGATGCGGCTCCTGGAGGAAAAGGGTTGCCTGGCCTGCCACAAGTGGAAGGAAAAGGGCGGAATCCTGGGCGCCGACATCGAGAAGGCCGGGGAACGGCTCCGGCCCGGATTCGTATACCACTGGATCCTGGACCCGCGGGGGGCCGACCGGGACAGCCTGTGTCCCCGGTCTGGGGCGTCCCCCCGGGAGGCGGCCCTCCTGGCCCGGTTCCTTACGGGAGGAAAGAAACCATGAGGCGGACCGCGCCGGCCCTCCTTGTCCTGTTCCTGGCCGCCCTGGCGGGGACGGGCTGCCGCCGGGAAAAGGGCATCCCCCCAGCGCCGGCCGAGCCCCCCTACGCCCTCAGGACGGGAAATCTCCTCTACCGGAACTGGTGCGCCCCCTGCCACGGGGAGAAAGGCCGGGGAGACGGCCTGGGCTGGGGCCAGGGAAGAAGGCCCCGGCCGGCGGACCTCACCGCCCTGAAGGACCGCTCCCCCCGGGCCCTGGAAGCCCTCCTTTCGGAAAGCCCCAAAGGCTCCTCCTGCCCCTCCTGGAAGAAGAACTTCACCCCCTCGGAGATCCGGGACCTGGCCGCCTGGCTGGAGGCGCTTGGGGCCGGAAAAAAACAGGGAACCGAAAAAGGGGGAAGAAAGGAGGAAGGGAGATGAAAGTCCTCCTTCCATGGATCTTTCTCCTGGCCGCATCCTGCCGGGGTC
>CAYQBW010000689.1:0-2060 GCA_964415725.1 uncultured Planctomycetia bacterium | reverse complement strand
CAATGCCCCCTTTTCGCGGGAGAAGAAGGACCTTCTGGGGAAACTGAGGATGACCGCCCCGATCCGCAACATCGCCATCATCGCCCACGTGGACCACGGAAAGACCACCCTGGTGGACGCCATGCTCCGCCAGGCCCAGGTCTTCCGCCGGGGCCAGGCCGTCCAGGAAAGGGTCCTGGACTCGGACGAGCTGGAGCGGGAGAGGGGGATCACCATCCTCTCCAAGAACACCTCCATCCTCTGGGAGGGGGTGAAGATCAACATCGTGGACACCCCGGGCCACGCGGATTTCGGCGGCGAGGTGGAGCGGGTCCTCTCCATGGCCGACGGGGCCCTTCTTCTGGTGGACGCCTTCGAAGGGCCCATGCCCCAGACCCGTTTCGTCGTGCGCAAGGCCTTCGAAGGGGGCCTGGAGCCCATCGTGGTGATCAACAAGATGGACCGGCCCGACGCAAGGCCCGCTGAGGTCCTGGACGAAGTCCTGGACCTTTTCATCGACCTCGGCGCCGGCGAGGAAACCCTGGAGTGCCCCGTCCTCTACGCCTCCGCCCGGGAAGGGTGGGTCTCCATCGACCCCCACACCCGGGGGAAGGACGTGATCCCCCTCTTCCAGGCCATCCTGGAGCACGTGCCTCCTCCCGCCGGGGAGGCGGGCGATCCCCTGCGCTTCAGGGTGAGCACCCTGGACTGGTCCGATTACGTGGGGCGGATCGCCATCGGCCGGGTCCACTCGGGGGTCCTGGCCAAGGGCGACCGGGTGGCCCACTTTTCCGCGGCGGGAGGGAAGAGGGAAGCCGAGATCAAGGGGATCTACACCTTCCGCAACCTGGACCGGGTGGAATGCGACCGGGTGGAAGCGGGGGACATCGCCGCCGTCTTCGGAATCGAGGAGATCGCCATCGGGGACTCCCTGGTGGACCTGGAGCGGGGGAAACCCCTCCCCCCCATCGCCGTGGACCCCCCGACGATCGCCATGACCTTCCGGGTCAACGACTCCCCCCTGGCAGGCCGGGACGGCAAGTATGTAACCAGCCGCAATCTCAAGGACAGGCTCTTCCGGGAGGTCCGGACCAACCTGGCCATGCGGGTGGAGACCACGGCCTCGCCGGACGCCTTCATCGTGAAGGGAAGGGGGATCCTCCATCTGGGCATCCTCGTGGAAAGGATGCGCCGGGAGGGATACGAGTTCGCCCTGGGGCGCCCCCAGGTGATCACCCGCGTGGAAAACGGCGTCCTCCTGGAGCCCATCGAGACCCTGGTGGTGGAGTGCCCCGAGAGCGTCTCGGGGAAGGTCATGGAGGTGGCGGGAACCCGCAAGGGGGAGCTTGTCAAAATGGAGCACAAGGGCTCCTACCTCCACATGGAGTTCCACATCCCCGCCCGGGGCCTGGTGGGCCTGCGGAACATGATCCTCACCCAGACCAGGGGAGAGGCGGTCCTCTACCACAACTTCCTCGAATACGGGCCTCACCGGGGGCCCCTGCCCAGGCGGGCCACGGGGGTCCAGGTCGCCTCCGCACCGGGCAAGGTGACGGGTTACGCCCTAGAGCAATTGCGCGGAAGGGGGACCTTCTTCGTCAAGCCCGGCGACCCGGTCTACACGGGCATGATCGTGGGCGAGCACTGCCGGGAGGACGACGTGGCCGTCAACATCGCCCGCCAGAAGAAGCTCAACAACATCCGCTCCTCCACCAAGGACATCGTGGAGCGCCTGCCGGCGCCGCGGATCTTCAGCGTGGAGGAGGCCCTGGCCTACATCGAAGAGGACGAACTCGTCGAGGTGACCCCCCGCTTTCTCAGGCTGCGGAAAATCCTCCTGGACCCCAAGGCCCGCAAGCGGGCCGAAGTCCAGAGGTGAGACGGGGAGCGTTCCCCCCCCTTTTCCGCTCTTCTCAAGCCCTTCCGGCCAGGCGTTTCTCCAGCTCTTCCAGGCTCACCCCCTTGGTCTCGGGGTAGACCTTGAGAACCACGAAGAACTGGAGGGCCGTCACCAGGGCGAACAACAAGAAGGGATATCCACCGGAACTCGCAGCCAGGACGGGGAAGGTCCAGGTGACGGC
>CAYQBW010000688.1:0-2078 GCA_964415725.1 uncultured Planctomycetia bacterium | reverse complement strand
GTCCCCTTCCCGGCGCCATGGTTACCCTTGTCCGGACCGGGGTCCCAAGGGGGGAAAAGGCCGGTTCGCCCAGGATCACCGCGACAGGAAAGGACGGGCGCTTCCGCTTCGAACGCCTCCCGCCCGGGAAATACACTGCCATGATTCTCTCCAAGGCGCTGGGAGGAACCCAACTCCGGAAGACCGTGGTCGTCCGGGCGGGCGAAACCTCCTCCCTCCGGGCGGGCTTCGGGGAAGGAGTGGTCAAGGGGAGGCTTGTGCCCCGGGGCAAATGCGGGGCCCTGGGGGGGAGGATCGTCGTGCTTTTCAAGGAAGGCTCTCCCTCGCCTGTTGGTTCGAGCGTCACCGACGGTAAGGGCCGGTTCAAAGTGGACAGCCTGGCCCCGGGCGCCTACCGCTTCTATGTGCGGCCCCTCTTCAAGGCCGGCCCGGGAGACCCCGTGGGAAGGAGCGAACCCTTCCAGGTCGGGGAGGGGATGACTCCCCTGGAGGTCCAGGTTCCGGTGGAGCCAGCGGCGGCGATCCAAGGCTCCCTGGACCGCCCTCCCGCCAAGGGAGCCAGGGTGATCGCCCGCGTGGAGGGATGGCCCCAACCCTTCCAGGCCAAGCCGGACCCGGCGGGGCTCTTCCGGATCGGAGGCCTCCCGCCGGGAAAGACCAGGCTGGAGGCCTTCTCCGGGAAGCTTTGGGGCTCCCTGGAGATCCTCACCTCCCCCGGGGAGACCACCCGGGTGGTAATCCACCTCCAGCCCAAGTGATTCCTCCTCCTTCGTGGAAGCGGGGGAAAGGTTCCCTAGAATGGGTCCTTCCCCCTGCTCCCTCCGGAGGTGACCTTGTGAACCCCGAATCGGCCCCATGGGAGAACGGTCCACCCCTCCTCTCCATGGAGGGGATCTCCAAGGCCTTTCCCGGGGTCCAGGCCCTGGACAAGGTCTCCTTCCGCCTCCGGGCCGGCGAGATCCACGCCCTGGTCGGGGAGAACGGCGCGGGCAAGAGCACGCTCATGAAGATCCTCGGCGGGATCCACCGCCCCGACGAGGGGACCATCCGGATCCAGGGAAAACCCTGCTTCTTCCAGGGCCCCCGGGACGCCGAGGCGGCAGGGGTGGCCCTGATCCACCAGGAACTCTCCCTCTTCCCGGAACTCTCCGTCGCGGACAACCTCTTTCTCGGCCGGGAGATCACAGGCCCCCTGGGCATCCTGGACAAGGGCGCCATGAGGAAGAAAGCCAAGGCCCTCCTGGCCCGCCTGGACCTGGACAAGGAGATCTCTCCCGAGACCAGGCTCGGGGACCTGAGTCTCGGGAGGCGCCAGGAGATCGAGATCCTCAAGGCCCTGGGGCTGGAGGCCCGCATTCTAGTCATGGACGAACCTACGAGCGCCCTCTCCGACAAGGAAGTGGAGCGGCTTTTCGCGGTGGTCCGGCGGCTGGCCGGCCAGGGCGTAGGGGTGATCTACATCTCCCACAGGCTGGACGAGATCTTCCAGCTCTGCCGGCGGGTGACGGTTCTCCGCGACGGCAGGCTCGCCGGAGGGGGCCCCATCGAAGAGATGGACCGGGCCGGGATCATCCGGATGATGGTGGGCCGCGAGGCGGGCGAATACTTCCGCCCCACCCCGCACCGCCCGGGCCGGGAGGTCCTCCGGGTGGAAGGAGCCTGCCTGGAAGGCGGGGCCGGAGGGAGGCGGCGCCTGGTGGAGGATGTCTCCTTCTCCGTCCGGGCCGGGGAGGTGGTGGGCCTGGCGGGGCTTCTCGGCGCGGGCCGGACGGAACTCCTGGAGGGAATCTTCGGCGCCCGGGGCGCTCAGTTCCGGGGAAAGGTATTCCTGGAGGGAAAGCCCGTCACCATCTCATCCCCGGGGGAGGCCCGGGCCGGGGGCCTGGCCCTGGTCACGGAGGACCGGGCCCGGCTCGGGATCTTTCCCGACTTCGACGTGACCCGAAACCTCACGATCTCCAGCCTTTGCCGTTTCGTCCGGGGCGGAATCCTGAAAAAGACCCTGGAGCGCCGGGCCGCCTTGGACGCCGTGGAGGAGTGGAACCTCCGGGTCCCTTCGCCGGAGACCCCCATCACCG
>CAYQBW010000687.1:1361-2081 GCA_964415725.1 uncultured Planctomycetia bacterium | reverse complement strand
GTTACGGGGGGCGGCCTTTGTACAGGGTCCTTGAGATTTTTCTTACCCGGGAGACGCCTGAGAGGCATTACGTCTTCAAGAGACCCGTTCTCTTTTCCGTGTCCGCCGGTGAAAAGGGGGTCGTGGGGGTCGCCCCCTCTTCGAAGGGGCGTTTGGAAGTGATCCTTTCCAAGGGGAAAAGGCTTGAAGAAAAGAAATTGGGCCTTGTGCCCGCAGGCTGGGACGGGAACGAAATATCCTGGGCCCTTTCTTCCGGGAAGCCCAGGTTCCTTTCTCTCGCGTTCAATCTCCTCGATTCTGAGAATGGGGGTCTTCTGAAGGCATTCCTCATGGTCGTGGATCTCGAGGAAGACAGGTCTTTCTCTTTTAGAGTGAAATACAAGCCTCCTCGAGTTACGGGTTGCGTGGGGCCGGCCCTGGCCATGGGTTGGTACGGGGAAAGGTATCTCCTGACCCTGGGAACAGGCAGGCGTTGGATCGACGCGGAAGAGGGAACGTTCGTGGAATTCGAAAAGGTGAGGGACCGGCTGGGGAAAAGAAATGGGAAAATAGGGCCTTCGGAGACCATTGGGAATTTCCTGGTCTTCTGCAGGGAGGCCGGGGTCGAACCGAAGAAATCTCAGGCGAAGAAACTTGTCGGTCTCTTCCTTCAAGGAAAGGAGATTTGCTATGCCGACGGAGAAGAGCTAGAAATTCCGAAGGAGGGAAAGAAAGGAGACG
>CAYQBW010000687.1:0-1351 GCA_964415725.1 uncultured Planctomycetia bacterium | reverse complement strand
GTCGGAAAGCGGGAAAAGGCTATGGCTCGTCGATGGAGAGAAGAAGAAGGTCTGTTTGCTGGGGGAAAAGGTTTTCCGTTGGGGCTGGATCAAGTAGGCCCGGTGGAGTTGAAAAAACGGGAAACGGCTATTTCCTTACCAACGTAAGCCCACTGATCCGGAGGGGAGGGCCTTTGGCGCGCAAGGGGAGGGCCTGGCTCTGGAGGAAGCGGTGGTATGGGTCCATGGGAGGGGGCCGGTCCGCGGGGAGGAGGCACTGGAGGCGGCCGGGGCCTTTCCGGGTCCAGGAATAGGTCTTGCCGTTCCAGGTGAGTGCGGGCGGATGGACCGGCTGGGTCGCCGCGACCAGGGTGAGGAGTAAGGGGGCTTTTCCCCAGGCCGCTGGAAGGCATCCTTCCACACGGAAGGGCGATCCCTTCTTCACGACTTTTCCCCCGGGAGGGAGAAGATCCAGTTTGGGGGGGCCCTGGAAGCGGAGCACCCTGAATCCCACCTGGAAATCCCCGCGGAGGGTTCCGAGGGTTTTCCCGGGCCGGGTGACGAATCCCAGGATGGTCTTCACGGCCTGCTCGAGTGTCGAGGACCAGGGGCCCGTGACGGGGAAGACCCGGTCGGCGTAGGTGGGGAGCCCCTTGGCGAAAGGTTCCAGGAGGGGTTTCCCCTTGGGCGGATTCCCTGCCAGGTCCACCAGGCCTCCCACCCATTGGTCCGGTTTTTTCCCCTTCAGGGCGGGGCGGACCGGGATGTCCGGGCGTCCTTCCTGGAGGGCAAGGCGGAAGCGGAATTCCAGGAGGGGCTCGTCTTCGGGCAGTAGAAGGTAGAGAACCTCCCCCTTGGGGAGACTCGCCGCGAAGTCCAGGGCCCGGGAGACGGCCTGGTCGGCCAGAAGGCGGGCTTTTCCTTCCCGGAAGGCCCGGAGAGCGGCCCAAGGGAGGGAGACGGCCAGGCCGGCCGCGAAAAGGACGGCCCCGGCCTTGCCCGGAAAGCCCCCCCGCCTTCTCATGGCCCAGGCGGTCGCCGAGAGGGGGGCCAGGAAGGCGAAGGCCGGCAGGAGGTAGCGGACCTGGGGGAGCCCCCAGGGGAGGTAGCCCCCGGCCCAGCACAGGAAGAGGAGCGCCGTTCCAAGGAGGGCGTCTTTTCGCTCCGCCGGGAGCCTCCTGAATCCCCCTCCCCAGAGAAGAAGGACCCCAGGAAGAAAGAGAAAGAGGGGGCCTTCTCTTTGGACATAGAAAAGGAAGGTTCGGGCCATGCCCGCCGGGGAGAGGGAGCGAGCCTGGGCGCAGGGGCCGGGGCGGCGGGGGAGGAGGGCCAGGAGGCCGCGTCCCAGGGCGAGGGCGGCCGCGAGAAGAAG
>CAYQBW010000686.1:0-2082 GCA_964415725.1 uncultured Planctomycetia bacterium | reverse complement strand
GTGAGGGACAACGTCCAGGAAGGGGTCCGGGCCGTGGCGGAGCTGGGCGCCGATCCCCCCGTGAACGGAGCGGTCCAGATCCTCTTCTCTTCCTTCATCGACAACGGCGGGAGCGGGATCCTGGTCCAGTCGTCCCCCCAGGCCATGATCCTGGTTTCCGGAAACCGGGTTTCCGCCAACAGGGGCGTGGCGGGGATCACCGTGGGGTCGGGGACGGGAGGCATCGTCCGGGTCTCCAACAACGCGGTTTTCGGGAACACCCATGACGGGATCCGGGTCAACGCGAGTTTCGATTCCAGGCTCGTCATGGTCCACAACAACGACTCCGCCGCCAACGGGGGCACGGGCCTCCTGGTGGAGGGAAAAGACACGGCCGCTCTCTCCAATACGATCGTCTGGAACAAGAGGGACGTCCAGGCCCCCTGGCTGGCCTACAGCCTGCGCGGCTCCGGCACGGGCGGGCCGGGGGTCTTCGGCGGAAACCCGGGATACCGGGTCTTCCCGGTGGGGATCCAGTTTCTGGACGGTCCCGGATCGGAGGACCTGGTCCACGTCCCCTGGCCGGGGGTCACCGCGCCGGGCGAGTTCGTGGAAATCGCCGACGACGGGGTGGCCCGGGCGGTGGAGGAGGTGACCCGCACGGGGATCCGTTTTTCCCCTCCCCTGGAACGGCCGGCACCCGTCGGCGCCGCCCTCTACGTGGCCCTTTCCAAGGAGGGCGTGGAGGAGGACCTCCGGGTGGGAACGTCTTCCCCCGTTCGCGGCAGGGGAAGCCCCTACTTGAGGGATCCCCGGGGCGGAAAGGCCACGGTGGGGTTCCTGGGCGGCCCCCTGGCGGTAAGCCAGGTGGGCCCCGACGGGGCGGGGCCGGAAACGGACCTTTCCTTCCAGGACCTTCAATTCCTCCCGCCCCCCGGAACGCATGCGTATGTGGTAGACCGGATCACCGTGATCGCCGGAAGGGAGCTGGACGAGACCACGGTGAACTCCACGACGGTCCGGCTCTTCAACGCGGCGAAGATGGCCGTCCTTCCGGCGCGTGTGAACGTCTTCGGAAAGGGCAGGGACCGTTTCGTGGTGGCCGGTTTTCCCCAGGCCAAGTATCCCCTCCTGCTGGTCCTCACCACGGGGATTCGGGACGCCGACGGCCACGCCCTTTCCCTGCCCCTTTTCGTCTTCTACCCGAAATAGGACGACGGCGCCGTAGCGGAAGGCGGCGCGACCCGGGGTGGGAGGAGCCTTTCCGCGCCTGCGGGGAGAGAACCTGGGTGGAGCGTTGATCCGGGGCGGGGCGGGGAAGGCTCCCCTTTTCGGAAGGGGCCTGTTTTCCGGAAAGGCTTTTCCCGGTGTAATCTCACCTTTCCTCCCGGTTTCAAGAAAGGGGGGGAAGTGGAGATTTCGAGGAAAGGAAGCCATGACGGACCAGACCCGATTCCTGGCCTTCGACCTGGGAGCCGGAAGCGGCCGGGCCATTCTCGGAACCCTCCGGGGGGGGAGGCTCCGGACCCGGGAAATCTCCCGTTTCCCCAACGCCATGCTCCGCCTGCGGGGACACCATTACTGGAACATCTACTCCCTCTACGAAAAGCTCCGGGACGCCCTGGCCCGGGCCGGCGAGGAAGGGGGTGGGCCGCCTCTCGGCGTGGCCGTGGACACCTGGGGGGTGGATTTCTGCCTTTTCGCCCGGGACGGAAGCCTGCTGGGCCTTCCCTTCGCCTATAGGGACCTCCGGACCCAGGGGATGCCCGAGGAGTTCTTCAAGAAGATTCCTCCCCGCCGGGTCTATGAGAAGACGGGCATCCAGACCATGGCGATCAACACCCTCTTCCAGCTCTATGCCATGGTCCGGGAGAAATCGCCCATCCTGGAAGCCGCCCGGACCTTGCTCATGATGCCCGAGGCCTTGTCCTACTTTCTCTCGGGGGTGATGCGCTCCGAGCGGACCATCGCCAGCACGAGCCAGATCTTCAATCCCACCCTCGGGAAGTGGGACCGGGAGCTGGTGGAGATCCTGGGCCTTCCTCCCGGCCTCCTGGGGGAGGTGGGGGAGCCGGGCGAAGTGCTGGGGCCCCTGGCGGAGGA
>CAYQBW010000685.1:0-2086 GCA_964415725.1 uncultured Planctomycetia bacterium | reverse complement strand
TGTCGCGGGACGACCGTCGGGACGGCCTTCGGCCGTCCCTCGGGCGTCCCCTACGGCGTCCCCTACATTTCTTTTTCGTCCAGGCCCAGGATCTCCATCTCTTCCCGGGTCAGGGGACCGAAGAGGGCGCTCCACTCTTCGGGATGCTCCTGGATGAATCTCCGCACCTTTTCGGTGAATTTCCGCTCCGCCGGGGTCACATGGATCCCGAGTTTCTTCAGGGTCTCCGGCGCGTCTCCCTTGGAACGCTCCACCACGTCTTCGGGCCTTGGAT
This sequence comes from uncultured Planctomycetia bacterium, assembly GCA_964415725.1. GTDB lineage: Bacteria > Planctomycetota > UBA1135 > UBA1135 > JALUZX01 > JALUZX01. The sequence continues at coordinate 1,812 of CAYQBW010000685.1, read as the reverse complement.
CCAGTCGGGAATCATCGATCCAGTAATCCGCCTTGATCCCGAAGAAACTCACCAGCCCTTTGAGGTGGCGCAGGTCGAAGGGGACCGTCCCGTCCAGGAGTTGCTGGAGAGCCTGGGGGGAGACCCCCAGGGCGGAGGCGAGCTCCTTTTTTTTGAACCCTCTCTCCCTGAGAAGGCGGGACACCTTTTCGTGGATCCTGCGCCCCATGGGCCTGCCTCCTTTCCCTTCCCCCCCGGGTCCAGGTTTTTTCCCCGGGGGGGACTATTTCTTTTCCAACTCCCCGAAGGAAACCCCCGTGGCGCGGGCCGCCAGGAGGAGTTCGTTGTCCGGGGGAACGGTCTTCAGGCTTTCGATGGCCGTCTGGATGGGCACGCTGGTCACGATCCCTCCCTGGTAGGCCGCCATCTGGTTGAAATTTTCCTCCACCACGAGCTGGACCGCCTTCCACCCGAACATGGTGGCCAGGTTGCGGTCGAAGGGGGTGGGGGAGCCGCCCCGCTGCAAGTGGCCCAATACGGTGACCCTGGTCTCCTGGCCCGTGATCTCCTCCAGCCTGGAGCCGATGACGTGGCTGATTCCTCCCAGGCGGATGGGGTCGGTGCTCTCCTTGATGGTCTTCTGGACCACCAGCTCCCCCTTGTCGTTCTTGGCCCCTTCGGCGACCACGACGATGGAGAAGTTCTTGCCCCGGCGCTTGCGCTCCATGATCTTTTCCGCAACGGCGTCGATGCTGTAAGGAATCTCCGGGATGAGGATGACGTCGCCGCCGCCGGAAACCCCGGCCCCCAGGGCGATCCACCCGGCGTAGCGGCCCATCACTTCCACGACCATGATCCGGTGATGGGCTTCGGCCGTGGAATGGAGCTTGTCGATGGCTTCGCAGGCCGTCCGCACCGCCGTGTCGTATCCGAAGGTCACCTCCGTGCCCTGGAGGTCGTTGTCGATGGTCTTGGGCACGCCCACGACGGGGACGCCCTTTTCGGAGAGCTTGAAGCCGATGTTCTGGGTGCCGTCCCCACCGATGAGGACCAGGGCGTCCAGGCTCTCCTCGTGGAAGACCTGGACCGCCTCGTCGGAGACGTCCTTGAACTCGATCTCCCCGTTGTTCCGGACGGGGTGGCGGAAGGGGTTGGCCGTGTTGGAAGTTCCCAGGATGGTGCCTCCCAGGGGAAGGATCCCGGAGACGTCCTTCATCCCGAGCGGTCTCATCTTGTCGTCGATGAGGCCCTCGAAGCCGTTGAGGATTCCCATCACCTGGACGCCGTAATCCAGGATGGCCGTTTTCACGACCGCCCGGATCACGGCGTTGAGGCCGGGACAATCCCCGCCGCCCGTCAAAACCCCGATCCTTTTTATGGAGGTCTTCGCCATGGCTTCTCTCCCTTGGGCTGGGCCCGCTTTCCTTCTTCCCCGGGAACCGTGTTCATCCTGCCCATCTCCCGGCCGGGGAGCAAGATAACTTCTTCGTTACCATTCCTTACTTCGTTCAGGCATGCTCCCCTTTCTGAAGGGAAGGATTCCTGGCACCATGAGGATCTCCTCCGTATCCCGAGAAAAACAAAGATCCAGGAGGCATGCCATGGTTCTTTCCCGTCTTTTCCTCCCCGCCCTGGCGGGGATCCTTCTTTTCTCCTCCCCTGTCGCCCGCGCCCAGGGCAAGACCCCCTGGCTCGGCGTCTACCTGGACCAGAGCCAGGAAGGGCTGGTGGAAATCCAGCAGGTCCTGGACGGCTCCCCGGCGGCCAAGGCCGGGCTTCGGGCCGGAGACCTCATCCTGGCCTGCGACCAGGTCCCGGTTCCCACAGTGGACG
>CAYQBW010000684.1:0-2093 GCA_964415725.1 uncultured Planctomycetia bacterium | reverse complement strand
GCCCGGGCCCGGGCCTTCCTCAAGGGAAGGGGCTGGGTCACCCCCCAGGACGTGAAGGACTCCGCCATGGACGTGCTCCGCCACAGGGTCCTGGTCTCCTGGGAGGCCGAGGCGGAGGAGAAGGCTTCCGAAGACGTGATCGCCGCCATCCTGGACGCCGTGGAGGTCCCGTGATCGACCCGGAGATCCTCAAACAGGTCCGGCGGATCCAGGTCCGCACCCGGAGGCTAGTCACGGACCTCCTCGTGGGGGGCTACACCTCCGTTTTCAAGGGCTCTGGAATCGAGTTCGACGAGGTCCGGGAATTCGCCGAGGGCGACGATATCCGGTCCGTGGACTGGAACGTCACCGCCCGGACGGGGCGGCCCTTCGTGAAGAAGTTCGTCGAGGAGAGGGAACTGACCCTGATCTTCCTGGTGGACACGGGGCCTTCCCTCCTTTACGGCTCCCAGGCCCGCTCTCCCAGGCGGGGCGCGGCGGAACTCTGCGCCTGCCTGGCCTTCGCCGCCCTGCGGTCCAACGACAAGGTGGGCCTCCTTTTCTGCGGGGAAAATCCGGGAGCTTATATTCCGCCGGGCAAGGGCCCGACCCACGTGATGCGCGTGGTCCGGGAGGTGCTCGCCGAGCCGGCGGAGAGGCGGGGCGGCGGGATCCCGGAAGGGGTTGAGTTTCTCGGCAGGATTCTCCGCCGGAGGTCGATTCTTTTCGTGGTCTCTGATTTCCACTTCCCCCTGGGCCCCCTGGAGGGTCCCCTCAAGCGGATCTCCAGGCGCCACGACGTGATCGGCGCCCACCTCCTCGATCCCCGGAACCTGGATCTCCCGCGGGTGGGTCTTCTCGAGATGGCCGACGCGGAGACGGGGAAGCGGATCCTTCTCGACACGGGGGACGCGGCCGTCCGGCGCCGGTGGCGGGAGGCCGGTGAGCGGCACCTGGAAGAGGTGGGAACCCTCTTCAAGAGGGCCGGCGCCGACCGGATGGTGGTGCGCCTGGACGAATCTCCCACCAAGCCCCTTCTCCGGCTCTTCAAGGAAAGGGAAAGGAGGAGGGCGGTGTGAGGGGGCCGGCCCGGACGTTCCTGGTTCTTTTGGCCTTTCTTCCCGGGTGCGGGGGGAAGGGCGTTCCCGGTCCCGTTCCTCCCGGGCCCCTGGGGATCGCGCTGCGCCTGGAGCCCCCCCGGGTGGAACTGGGAAAGCCCTCCCTTCTCACCATGGTCCTGCGGCGGGATCCCGGGGTGAAGGCGGAAACCCCGTCGCTGGAAGCGGTCTTCAGTAAACCTGGAAAAGTGAAGGTTCTTGAAAAAGGACGGAGGACTTTCAAGCTTCCCGGCGGTGCGGAGGTGGAAGAAAGGACTTACCGCCTCTTTCCCTTCCGGACGGGGCGCCTTTCTCTCCCGGTCCTTTCCGTGAAGGGAAGGTATCATGGAAAGGAAATCACCGCCTCTGCGGGACCCCTGGAGCTCCAGGTGGAGTCGGTTCTCCCGGCCCGGGACAAGGGCGTGGAGGAGCCGGGGAAGAGCCTGGCGGTTCCTTCTTCCTCTCCCTGGGCCTGGATCGCGGCGGGGGCCGCGGGGCTTCTCCTGGTCCTTTTCCTTGCCTGGAGGCTCAGGGGAAGGAAGGGAAAGGCCGGCGTGGAGCTTCCTCCGCCCCTTCCTCCCCACGTGGATGCCCTCCGGGCCCTGGCCCGGATCCGGAAACTTCCCAGGAATACGCCTGACCAGGTGGAACGGGTCGTCGTGGAGGCCTCGGGCGTGGTGCGCCGCTACATCGAAAAGCGCTTCGGTCTCAGGGCGCCGGAGCGGACCACCGAGGAGTTTCTCGCCGAGGCCGGGGCCTCGGGGCGCTTCGGGCCGGAGGAGAGGGGGCTCCTGGAATCCTTTCTCTTCGAGTGCGACCGGGCCAAGTTCGCGGGCTGGACGCCGCCCCCGGAGAAGCAGGAGGCCCTCCTGGACGCGGCCCAGGCCTTCGTGGAAAGGACGGCGCCGGGCGGGAGGGAGGAAGAGGGATGACGGCCTACCTGAATCTCTGGGGGGACCTGGCCCTGGCCGACCCCGTCTTCCTGGCGCTTCTTTTGCTTTTGCCCTTTCTGTGGGC
>CAYQBW010000683.1:0-2093 GCA_964415725.1 uncultured Planctomycetia bacterium | reverse complement strand
CCGAAGGCCGGCCCGACGGTCGTCCCGCGATTTCCCCAAAGGGCGGGATGATTCCCTATTCCCGGATCCACCCCGGGCCGGCGTTCGCCAGGGTCGCCTCCGGCGACCCTGGCTCCACCGGCCCCTACAGGGTCTTTCCCTCCTTCTCCACCAGGGCCAGGAAATCCTCCTCCCCCAGGATCCGGATCCCCAGCTTCCGGGCCTTTTCCAGCTTGGATCCCGCCCCGGGCCCGGCCACCAGGTGGGTGACCTTCTTGGAGACCGAGTCCACCGTCTTCCCCCCCAGTTCCTCCACCAGCTCCCGGGCCCGGTCGCGGGTGAAGCTCTCCAGCTTGCCCGTGAAACACCAGGTCGTCCCCGCCAGGGGCCCACGCGTAGGAGCCGAAGAGATGGGCCGCACCCCCGCCGCCCGCAACCTCTCCAGGAACCTCCGGTTTTCCGGAAGATCGAAAAAGGTCCGGATCGACCGGGAGACCTCCGGTCCGATCCCTTCCACCTGCTGGAGTTCCTCCACCGAAGCCTTGGCCAGGGCGTCCAGATCTCCGAAGTGGGCCGCCAGGTCCCGGGCCGTGGTCTCCCCCACCCCGCGGATCCCCAATGCGAAAAGAAACCGGGCCAGGGTGGGCCGCTTGGCCCGCTCGATCTGCTCCACCAGGTTTTCGAAAGACTTCTTCCCCCAGCGGGGCAGGGCCAGGATCTCCTTTTCCTTGGAAGGCAGATCGAAGATGTCCGCTGGGCTCTTCAACAGCCCCGCCTCCATGAGCTGGTCCACGTACTTGGGACCCAACCGGTCGATGTCCAGGGCCCGCCGCTGGGCCATGTGCAGGATCCGGGCCCGGATCTGGGCCGGGCAGGAGATGTTGGTGCAGAAGTAGAAGGCTCCTTCCTTCGTGGTCGCGGCCCCGCAGACCGGGCACCGCTCGGGCATCTTGAAGGGCCTGGCGCCCTTGGGCCGCTCGCTCTTCACCACCTCCACCACGGCGGGGATCACGTCGCCGGCCCGCTCCACGATCACCGTGTCCCCTACCCGGACGTCCCGCTCCCGGAGGATCTCCTCGTTGTGGAGGGTGGCGCGCTGGACCGTGGCCCCCCCCAGGTCCACCGGTTCCAGGATGGCCACGGGGGTCAGGGTCCCTACCCGTCCCACCTGGACCACGATGTCCTTGACCCGGCTCCGGGCCCGCCGCGGCGGGAACTTGTAGGCCAAGAGCCAGCGCGGGCTCCGGGCCGTCCGGCCCAAGCGGGCCTGGAGTTCCAGGGAGTTCACCTTGGCCACGATCCCGTCCATCTCGTAAGGCAGTTCCTCCCGGGCCGCCTCCATCTCGTGGTGGTAGGAGATCACCTCCTCGATGGAAGAACACTTCCGGACCTGGGGCGAGATGCGGAATCCCCATTTGCGGACCTGGTGGATCAAGTCCCAGTAAGTCTCGAAGGAGACCCCTTCCAGGGCCCCCACGCCCCAGGAGATGAATTCCAGCCCCCGTTCGGCCACCTCCGCCGGATCCAGGCGCTTGAGGGTCCCCGCCACGGCGTTGCGGGCGTTGCGGAAGGGCGTGGCCGTGGTGGTCTCCATCTCCTCCTGGAGCTTGCGGAAGTTCTCCTTGGAAAGCAGGACCTCCCCGCGGATCTCCACCAGCGCCGGGATGGGGCCTCCTTCCTCCAGGAGCCTGAGCGGGATGGACCGGATGGTCTTGAGGTTGGCCGTGATCACCTCCCCCTGGACGCCGTCTCCCCTGGTGAGGCCCTGGACGAGCAAGCCGTTTTCGTAGACCAGGTTGGCGGAGACGCCGTCATACTTGGGCTCCGCCGTGTATTCCACGGGCGTATCTGGCGGAAGCGAGAGAAAGCGCTTGATCCTGGCGTCGAACTCCCTCACCTCCTCCTCGCCGAAGAGGGATTCGATGGAGAGCATGGGGACCCTGTGGCGGGCCGTGGGAAATCCCGCTCCCTTCTCCAGGGGCGCCCCCACCCTCTGGGTCGGGGAATCTGGAGTCCTGAGGGACGGGTATTTCTCCTCCAGCTCTTTCAGTTCCCGGAAGAGCCGATCGTATTCGGCGTCGCTGATTTCCGGGGCGCCCAGGTTGTAGTAGAGG
>CAYQBW010000682.1:0-2102 GCA_964415725.1 uncultured Planctomycetia bacterium | reverse complement strand
CTCCAGGTCACCCCCGGGGCGGCCAGCGAAGCGGGGGGAAAGAACATGGACCGGAAGGACCTGGAGCCAGTGGCCCAGGGCCTGAGGATGGGGGCCCTCTACCTGGCGCGGATGAAGGCCCGTTTCGGTGACCTCCGCCTGGCGCTCCTGGCCTACAGGCTGGGGCCGACCCGGGTCTCCCGGGAAATCCTGGCCTCGGGAGGACCCGATGCCTACCTGGGCCGGCTCTGGGAGCGGCCCGTCGGGCTCTACGTCTCCAAGGTGGAGAACCTGGAGGCCCTCTACCGGAGGCTCGCCCCGGTGCTGGCGCCGAAAGAATGAAGGATCCCCTGGGTTCTTCTTGATGGGGCGCGTTGGGTAACCCATGGAAGGGCACGTGGGAAGGCCGGAGATCCGCCATGCATGAAGCCTCCATCGTCGAAGCTCTCCTGGAAGCCGCCCGGGACGAAATGCTCCGGGCGGGAGCCGAGCGGATCCTCCGGCTCCAGGTCACGGTAGGGGCCCTTTCGGGGGTGAACGTGGAGGCCCTCCGGTTCGCCTTCGACATGCTCGCCCCCGGGACTCCCGCCGAGGGGGCGGAACTGGAGGTGGTGGAGACCCGGGCGCTCTGCACCTGCCGGGCTTGCGGGGAAGAGAACCCCGTGGAAGATCCCTTCTCGCCCTGCCCGGCCTGCGGGAGCGTGGATGTCCGGGTCCGGGGGGGGGACGAACTGCTCCTCTCCTCCCTGGAGGTGGAGGGGAAAAGAACGGCCGCCGGCTGAACCGGCGGGGCCTGGGAGGCGGGCATGAAGATTGTTTCGGCCAAGAAGATTCTCGCGGGGAACGACAAGATCGCCCGGGAGAACCTGGAGTTCTTCGAGAAGGAGGGGGTCTTCGTCCTCAACCTCCTGGGCTCCCCGGGGGCCGGAAAGACGAGCCTGCTGGAGGCCCTCCTGCCCAGGCTCGGGGAGAGTATGCCTGTGGCCGTCATCGAGGGGGACCTGGCCACGAGCCAGGACGCCGAGAGGGTGGCCGCCCTGGGTGTTCCGGTGGTCCAGGTGAACACGGAGGGGGCCTGCCACCTGGACGCGGCCATGGTCTCCTCCGCCGCCGAGGCCCTGGACCTGCCCAGGGGGGGGATCCTGTTTATCGAAAACGTGGGCAACCTGGTGTGTCCCGCGGGTTTCCGCCTGGGGGAACACCTGCGCCTGGTGGTCCTCAGCATCACCGAGGGGGACGACAAGGTGGCCAAGTATCCGCCCATGTTCCGGAAGACCCAGGCCGTGGCCCTCAACAAGATCGACCTGGCCGGCGCCCTGGAGTTCGACGAGGAGAAGGTGAGGAAGGACCTGGAGCGCCTTCTCCCAGGCGGGCGGCTCTTCCGGGTCTCCGCCAGGACCGGCCTCGGCCTGGAGGAGGTGGAAACCTGGCTCCGGGAAGAGCGGGCATGCAGGTTCGAAGAAACCTCCGGGTGACGGGAGTCGTCCAGGGCGTGGGGTTCCGGCCCTTCGTCTATCGTCTCGCCCGCTCCCGGGGGCTGGGGGGCTGGGTCCTCAACGATTCGGCGGGCGTGGAGGTCGAGGTGGAGGGGGAGGAGTCCGCCGTGGAATCCTTCGCCCGGGCCCTCCGGGAGGAACGCCCTCCCCTCTCCCGTATCGATGGAATCCGGATTTCCGAAAAGGAGTGCCTGGGGGAGAAGGACTTCCGCATCCTGCCCAGCCGCTCGCCCGGGGAGAGGTCGGCCGCCATCCCTCCCGACGCCGCCACCTGCCGGGAATGCGAAAGGGAACTCCTGGACCCGGCGGACCGGCGCCACCGCTATCCCTTCATCAACTGCACCCTCTGCGGGCCCAGGTTCACCATCGTGAAAGAGGTGCCCTACGACCGGGCCAGGACCACCATGGCCTCTTTCCTCATGTGCCCAGATTGCGCGCGAGAGTATGGGGATCCGGCGGACAGGAGGTTTCACGCGGAGCCCGTGGCCTGCCCGGCCTGCGGCCCCTCCCTGCTCTGGCGCGGGCCTCCTCCCCTTCCGGCCCGCGCCAGAGCAGGGCGGGGCCGCAGGCAGGCCAGGCCACGCGCTACGAGTGAAACCTCCTGTCCGCCGGATCCCCATACTCTCA
>CAYQBW010000681.1:0-2110 GCA_964415725.1 uncultured Planctomycetia bacterium | reverse complement strand
GTTCCGGGCGGGGGTGGGGGGGCCCCCATCGCCCCCTCCTCCGGCTCCCAGCACAAGTAGAAGAGGCGGGGGAATCCCTTGGCGGCCGGCCCCCAGGCGGTAAGAAGCATGACCGGGTTCGGCGCCGCCTCCCGGGCGGGCAGGACTTTCCGCCTGGACCTGGAAGTCCGGTCGGTGAACCACCGTTTCCTCCTTGTCAAAGTCCACCTCCCGCGGGAGACCTTCTTTCTCGAAGGGCTCCTGGAAGAGAGAATCCGCTCCCGGGTGAAACGGGGGAGCTTGACCGTCCGGTTGAACCTGGAGCGCACCGCTCCCCCGGGACGCCTCCTGGACCAGGCCTACCTGGAGGCCTATGCGGCGGAATTGAAACGACTCGAGAAGAGGCTGGGGGTCCCGGGAGAGTGGAACCTGGCTTCCCTGCTCGGTCTCCCGGGGGTCCTCCTGGAGTCCAGCGGGCCCGAACCAAGGGAGGTCCGCCGCCTGGCCCTGGAAGCCCTGGAAGAGGCCCTTCTCCAGATGGAGGAGATGCGGCTCAGGGAAGGACGGGCCCTGGCCCGGGACATGGAAAAACATGTAGACCGAATGGAAAGGCTCCTCGGCAAGGTGCGCAAGGAGGCGCCCCGCGCCTTGAAAGAGGCCCGGAAGAAGCTCGCCGCCCGCCTGGATGCCTTGCTTCCCCGCGAAAGTTCCGGGAAGGACCAGGAGGGGCAATGGTTCCAGGAAACGGCCTTCCTCGTGGACCGGATGGATTTCACCGAGGAGGCGACCCGCCTGGAGAGCCACCTGGACCAGTGGAAGCGCCTTCTCTCCCGGGGTGGGTCCGTCGGAAAACGGCTCGAATTCCTTCTCCAGGAAATGGGACGGGAGGTGAACACCCTGGGATCCAAGGCCGGCGACGTCCGGATCTCCCACCTGGTGGTGGAAATGAAGGCCGAGGCGGAAAAACTCAAGGAGCAGGTCCAGAACCTGGAGTGAATCCTCTTGTCGGGTGAAAGCAAGGGCAGGTTGGGCGTGATCTCGGGGCCGTCCGGTTCGGGAAAGACCTCCATCTGCCGCGCCCTGGCCCGGGATCCGCGGGTCTTCTTCTCCGTCTCCGCCACCACCCGGCCCAGGCGCCCCGGCGAGGTGGAAGGCGTGGATTACTGGTTCCTTCCGGAAGAGGAATTCCGCGCCAGGGCGGCCCGGGGGGAGTTCCTGGAATGGGCCGAATACAACGGCCGGTTCTACGGGACCCCCCGGAAACCCGTGGAAGAAGCCATCCGGGCGGGAAAGACGGCCCTCCTGGAGATCGAACTCCAGGGCGCCACCCGGCTCAGGGAAGACGGCGTGGAGGGGATCTACATCTTCATCGAACCGCCCTCCATGGAAGTCCTGGAGGAGAGGCTCCGCAAACGGGGGACCGAAAAGGAAGAAGAAATCCGGAGGAGGCTGGAGATCGCCCGGCGGGAATGGACCCAGGCCCGGGAAGGGAAGGTCTACGATCATTTTGTCCGCAACGACGACCTGGAACGGGCCGTTGGGGAAGTGCGGGCCATCCTGGGCCTGGAGGAGGAGGGCCGGTCGTGAAGGGGACCAGGATTCTCCTTGGGGTCTCGGGGGGGATCGCCGCCTACAAGTCCGTGGCCTTGGCTTCCCTTCTCACCCGCAAGGGCGCCCAGGTCCGGGTGATCCTCACGAAGGCCGCCTCCCGCTTCGTGGGGCCTCTTTCCTTCCAGGGTGTGACCAGGGGACCTGTCCTGGTGGAGCCCCTTTCGATGGCCGAGGACGGCGTGGGAGCCCATGTCTCCTGGGGCCGCTGGGCCCAGGTTACCCTGGTGGCCCCGGCCACGGCGGACCTCCTGGCCCGGATGGCGGCCGGGATGGGAGACGACCTCCTGGCGGCCACCCTTCTTTGCGTGAGGGGCCGCCGCATCCTGGCGCCGGCCATGAACCGGCTCCTCTGGGAGCATCCCCTGGTCCAGAGGAACCTGGCCACCCTGGAATCCATCGGGTGGGAGGTGGCCGGCCCCGCCACGGGGAGGCTTGCCGATGGAGACGAGGGACCGGGGCGCATGGTGGAGCCCGAAGAACTGGCCCGCCTGGCCCTGGGTTGAACTCCCTTCCTTCCCTC
>CAYQBW010000680.1:0-2110 GCA_964415725.1 uncultured Planctomycetia bacterium | reverse complement strand
CCCCGAGAGAGGCGTAGGGGTCTCCCCGAAGGGGGGCGAGGAGTTCGGGGAAGAGGAATCCCAGCAAGTGGGCCGGCGCCGGGGCGTAGGCCCGCATGGCCTGGAGCGAAAGGGGGGCCCTGGCGGAGAGCCGGGCCTGTTCGACCAGGGGGCCCAGGTGGGGGGCGGCAAGAAGCATCCCCGAGAGGAAGGCCAGGCCGGCTGGGAAGGCCAGGGCCAGGGCCTCTTTCCACCCTTCCCGGCGAAAGGCCAGGCCTGCGAGTAACGCCGCGTAGAGGAGGAGAACTCCGAGAGAAAGGAGGCTCACCTGGGGGAATCCGGCCAGGAGGGTAAGGGCCGCGGCGGCGGCGATCCCGAGCAGGGGGAGAACCTTCCTCTTTCTTCCGAACCAGGCCTCCAGGGCCCACAAGCCCGGGAAGACCCAGGCGGCGGCGAAGAAGATCTTGTCGTGGTGGATGTTGATCCAGGCCCAGCCCGAGAGCATCCAGAGGGCCCCGCCCGCCAGGGCGGCCCGCCGGTCCAACCCCAGAAGGAGGAGCCACCCGTAGAGGGCGAGGGCCCCCGCCAGGAGGTGGGCCAGGAAGAGGAATCCCGAAATCCGGAGAGGCGAACCCAGGGCGAGGAGCCAGGAGGGGGGGTAGAAGACCTGGCTCGTTCCCTGGGCGATGTGGGGAACTCCGCAAAAAGGTTCGGGATTCCACGCGGGAATCCGGCCCCGCCTCCACTGGGAGGCGGTGAAGCGGTCGAAGGGAAGGACCTGGAGGAGGCGGTCCCCGAAAACCGGGGCGGCCTGGTCCAGGAGGGCTCTCTTTTCCTTTTTGGAGAGCAGTTCCGAGAAAGGGCGGTGGAGCCTGGGGTCGTAGGGAAGGAGGGCCTTTCCCGGAAGGAGGGCCGGGCCCAGGGCCAGGAGGCCGAGGAACAGGAAGACGAAGAAGGCCTTCCCCCAGCCGGGATTCCGGGAAGGGGGGCCGAAGGGCCCGCTTCGCAAAGAATCGAACACTTGTGGGAAAATCCTCCTGGGCCGGAGGATACCAGGAGGCCCGCCGGGGCCGAAGGGATCGCCCGGCCTGGAACGGCGGGGGGATCCCCCTATCCTTTCCTGGGCCGGGGGAGGAAGAACGAAAGGGCGTGTCCATGCCGGAAGGGTTTCGGCCGCGAGCTGGGTCCTGGAAGATCCTCCTCCCCACCCTCGCTTGGGGTGTCCTCCTTTGGGCCGCCCTCCACGCCTCCCTCACCTTCCTGGCCCGGTGGGACCACCCCTTCCAGCTGGAATGGTCCGAGGGATCCACCTTCCTCGAGGGCCTGCGCTTCGCCCGGGAGGGCCTGATCTATACCGATCCCTGGAAGTCCTTGTTCATCCCCCACCTTTATACCCCTCTCCATCCCATGCTCCTGGGAGGGCTCCTCCAGGTTTTCCCGCCCGAGCTGGCCCTGGGGCGGGCCCTCTCTCTGGCGGCCACTCTCCTGTTTCTCCTCGCCCTTTGGGGTGCGGCCCGGGCGGCGGGGGCCTCCCGCTCGAAGGCCCTGGCCGCGCCTTTGTTTCTCCTGGCCCTGGCGCCGGCCGTGGCCTATTGGTACGACCTGGTCCGGGTGGACATGCTCTTCGCCGCTCTCTTCGCGGGCTCCCTCTGGGCGCTGGCGGCGGCCCTTTCGGCGGGGGAGAAGGGAATCCGGGGGGGAAAGGCGGACCGGGCCCTCTATGCCTCGGCACTCCTGCTGGTGGCCTCCTTCCTGGCCAAGCAGACCGCCCTGGCCTACGGGCCGGCCTTCTTCCTCCTGGTCTGGTTCTTCCTGGGATTCCGGCGGGCCTTCCGGTGGGGCCTCCTGGCGGGCGGGGCCCTGGCCTTTTCCATCCTGGCCCTCCAGGCCTGGAGCGGGGGCTGGTTCTGGTATTACGCTTTTACAGTCCTGGGGCGGCACCCAGGGGTGGAATCCTCCGCCAAGTGGTCCTCCTTCTTCTCCTCCCTTCTCCCCCTTCTTCCCCTGGTCCTGGCCTCCCAGGCCGGTTGGTTCCGGGGCACGGGCGCCGCGCCCCGGCGGGCCCTGGCCTTCCTGACCCTCTGGGGCTTCCCTTTTGCCGCATACGCCTTCCTCAAGCACGGGGGATTCG
>CAYQBW010000679.1:0-2112 GCA_964415725.1 uncultured Planctomycetia bacterium | reverse complement strand
CCCACGGCCACCCCCCGGGCGTTGAACCCCGTCACGCAGCCCAGGAACCCGGCGAAACCGGCGTTGAGGAAAGGAATTCCCTTCTGGGGGATTTCCACGACCGCAACGGCGGCCTCCTGGAGTCCGGCGCTGGTCATGTAATCCAGGACGCGGCCGTGAAGGACCCGGCCGTCACGGGTGGCCCTGCCCATCAGGGCGAATCCGCTGCAGTGGAAGAGTTCGGGGAGGATGTTCGCCTCCCGGACTTCCTCCAGGGGGAGCCCCGCGCCGGCGGCGAGGCCTTCCAGTTCCTCCAGGTGGGCCTTCTTCATGAAGGGCGAGGTCCTGCGCCAGGCCTCCTTTAGCGCGCCCCCGGGAAAGGCGTCCTTTCCCGGGGCCGCGGACCTCCCCACCAGGAGGACCCGGTTTACCAGGGTCCGGATCCGGTCCCGGAGAAGCACGCCTTCCTGGCGGCCCCTCTCGAAGGGGGAGCCCTCCAGGCGGAGGACCAAAAGGCCGTCCACCCTGAGCAGGAGCCCCCTGCCCTCCCGGGCCAGGAATTCGATGGGGCTTGCCGGCCTGGCAGCCGGGACCAGGGTGGAAAAGAAAGCCAGGCCAAGGACGGCCCGGGCCCAGGTTGGGGGGGTCCTTCGCATCGCGGCCGCTCCTTATTTCTTCTCCTTCTCGGCCGCCCCGGCGGCCCTCCCTGCCAGGCGCCGGGATGGCGTCCTGCCGTAACCTTCCACCACCAGGCGGTCGGAATAGACCTTCACCAGGGCATAGGCCGTGGTGTCGGGGGTCTCCACCATGCCGGGAAGGTTGAGGTAATGCACGCCCCCGTGCCGGCCGTAGTTCCCCGCGTGGTTGTGCCCGTCGATCCAGGCGAAGACGTTCTCCCGCCCGTCCAGGAGCTTCACGATCTCCCTGTCGTCCCACTGGTTGTGGACGTTTGGGGGGTAGACCGGGAAGTGGGAGAAGAGAATCACCTTTTCCTTCCTCTTCGCCGCCCGGTCCAGTTCCTTCACCATCCAGGCCCATTGCTTCTTCCCAAGGGCCCCGTTCCAGGGCATGGCGTTGGGGGCCTTCCGTTTCTTCGCCTCTTCCAGCCGGGCCGCCGCGGCCTTCCAGGAGGGCGTCCCTTTCGGAAACCGCTGGAGGCTCCGGGCGTTCCCGTCGAGGACCAGGAAGCGCCAGCCTTTCCAGGGGAAGGAGTAATACCCCTTCCCCGGGCCCAAACGATCCAGCCCGAGCCTTTCCACCACCAGGGCCTTCTCCCTGTCCGCCACCTTGAAGTCGTGGTTGCCCAGAACGTGGAAACGGGGCCCCTTCAGCCCCTTCCAGATGGGAATCATGGTCTTGAAGCTCTCGAAATCCCTGTCGATGAAATCCCCCAGGTGGATGGAGAAATCCGGCTTCCGGGCGTTCAGTTCCTTCACCGCCGCCAGGAGCTTGGCGGGGGACTTCCTGTAGAAACGGGTCCCCTTGGGGGGCGCGTCGGCGAACTGGGCGTCCGCCACGGCCCCGAAGGTGAAGAGAGGCTCCTCCTCCTTGGAAGGAGGAGAGAAGAGGGGACGGGCCGGGTCCAATCCGAGACACAGGCCCCCGCCGGCCAGGGCCTGGAGAAAGGCGCGCCTCGAGAGGGAAGGAGAAGAGCTTTCAGGCATGGGAGGCCTCCTGGGGTCGATTTTCCCCTATGATCGCCGCGGAAGCCCGGGGATCAACCCCGGGAGGACCCGGCCTTTTTCTTCCTTCTCACTCCCCAAGGGCAAAGAAAATCCCCAGGAGGGTAACGACTCCACCCAGGAGGGTTAGGGGCCCGGGAACCTCCCCGATGGCCGGGAGGAGGGCCGCCAGGAGGGAGGCCCCCACGGGCTCTCCCAGGGCGACCACGTTCACCACGGGTGCAGGCAGCCACCGGAGGGCCCAGTTGAGGAGGGTATGCCCGAAAAGGGTGGGGGCCGCGGCGAGGGCGGCGAAGATGGCCCACTCCGCAGGGGGGAAGGGCGCCAGCCGGGCGTGAAAGAAGAGGGCCAGGACCAGGAGAAAGAGGGCCGAAACCCCGTATACGGGAGTCACGTAGGCCCAAAGTCCCACGCGAGGCCGCAATCCCCGGCCTACCACGTAGTAGCAGGA
>CAYQBW010000678.1:0-2128 GCA_964415725.1 uncultured Planctomycetia bacterium | reverse complement strand
GATCGGGGCTTACCGGGCCGTCTCCTTCTCCTGGTGGGAAGGGGCGCCGAGAAAGGGGGAGATCAGGCTCTACCAGGGGAGGAGGGTGGTGCTGTTCCTCGAGGGCTGGCCCGGCGGCGCCGGCCGGCCCGGGTCGGCCTTCCCTGCCTTCGACCGCTTTCCCCGGCTGGATTTCTCCTTCTGTTACAGGGACCGGGTCTTCTCCCCCCCGAGTTTTCGCCTGGGAGACACCTCGTCTCCCTGGCTTTTCTTCGACCGCCGGGGGAGGTCTTTCATCGTGTCCCCGGCCTCGTGTTTTATGGTGAGCCGGATGACCGGGGACGGGAAGACGGAGATCGTCTCCGGCCTGGGGAAGGAGGTCGGTGATCTCCCGCCCGGGTATACCCATGCCACTCTCCTCGCCGCGGGGGAGGGGATCAACCGGACCTGGGATCTCTGGGGGAGGGCCCTGACTGATTTCCAGGGCAAGAAGAGGCCCGGGCCCTACGCGGACGCGGGCCTGAAATACCTGGGCTACTGGACGGACAACGGGGCGGCCTACTACTACGACTTCGATCCCGGGAAGGGATACGAGAAGACCCTCCTGGACGCGATGAAAGAGTTCCGGGAGGAAGGAATTCCCTACCGCTACCTCCAGCTCGACAGCTGGTTCTATCCCAAGAGCTTCACCTTCGCCGACGGGAGCAGGCCGAAACGCCCGAGGCCCAAGAATCCCCGGCTTCCGGCCGGGCGATGGAACCGCTACGGCGGAATGCTTCTCTACCAGGCCGACCCGGGCGTGTTCCCCCGGGGGCTTGGTGAATTCCACGGGAAACTCGGCCTTCCCCTGGTGACCCACGACAGGTGGATCGACCTGGAGAGCCCCTACAGGAAAAGCTACCGGATCAGCGGGGTCGGCGCCGTGGACCCGGCCTGGTGGAACCACGTGATCGGAAACATCGCCTCCTGGGGGGTGGTCACCTACGAGCAGGACTGGCTCAACGTCATCTACGGGAATTCGCCGGAGATGCGAAGGACCGTCTGGGCGGGCCGGGCCTTCATGGACCAGATGGCCCGGGCCTGCAGGGAGCACGGGCTTACCATGCAGTATTGCATGGCCCAGCCCAGGCACTTCCTCCAGGGATCCCGTTACGACAACTTGACGACCATCCGGGTGAGCGGGGACCGGTTCGAGCCGCGCAGGTGGCGCCACGCCCTTTTCACCTCCCGGCTCGCCTGGTCGGTGGGGATCTATCCCTGGGTGGACGTGTTCCGGAGCAGTGAGACGGCCAACCTCCTCCTGGCGTGCCTGTCGGCGGGCATGGTGGGGCCCGGCGACGAGGCGGGCGAGGAAAACGAGGAAAACCTTTCTTATGCCGCCAGGCCGGACGGGGTGCTGGTCAAGCCGGACGCGCCGCTCCTGCCCGTGGACGAGACCTGGGTGGACCAGGCGGAGGGGGGGCGCAAACCTTTCGTCGCGGCGGCATACACGGATTTCGGCTCCTTCAAGGTCTACTATGTCTTCGTATACAATACTTCTCCGAAGCCGGCGGTCGTGGAGATTCCTCCTTCTTCGCTTGGGGTCGAGGGGAAGTGCGTGGTCCTGCGTCCTTTCCTGGATATATGGTGGACCGCCGGCAAGGGCGAACCCTGGAAGGCCAGGGTGGAAGGGAAGGGCCGGGGGTCGCGCTCCTGGGGATACTTCGTGGTGGCGCCTTCCCTGGGGGACGGGTTCGCTCTTCTCGGGGACAGGTGCAAGTTCGTATCTCTCGGCCGGAAACGGATCTCCCGGATCGAAAGGAAGGGGGATTTCCTGGAGGTGGAGGTACTTTTCGCCAAGGGGGAGAAAGAGGTCGTCCTAAGGGGGGTTTCCTTGTTTCATCCTTCCGCCCGGGCCCTGGAGGGAAGGCTGAAGTCTCTTTTGTGGAACAAGAACGAGCAGGAATTCCTGGTCCTTTTGGGAGCGGGCCCCAAGGGGAAGGCGGTCCTCAGGTTTTCCCTCCGGAAGTAGGGGCCACGTTCGGCGCCGTCTTCGGCGCCGACCGTCGGCCCGGGTGTGTTCCGGGAGGGGGGAATCATCCCGCTTCTTGGGGGATCGCGGGACGACCGTCGGGACGGCCTGCGGCCGTCCCTCGGGCGTCCCCTACGT
>CAYQBW010000677.1:0-2129 GCA_964415725.1 uncultured Planctomycetia bacterium | reverse complement strand
CAGGCCAAGCTCCTCCGCGCCCTGGAATCGGGCAGGATCGAAAGAGTGGGAGGGGAGCGGGAGATCCAGGTGGACGTGCGGGTCGTGAGCGCCACCAACCGCCCCCTGGAAAGATCGGTGGCGGAAAAGACCTTCCGGGAGGACCTTTACTTCCGCATCGCCGTGCTCCGGATCCACATTCCCCCCCTTCGGGAGAGAAAGGAGGACATCCCGCTCCTGGTGGATTACTTCCTGGGGCGCCTTTCCGAAAAATACGGAAGAAGGGTTATAGGGCTCACCCGGCAGGCCATGGCGGTGCTTCTCTCCTACAAGTGGCCCGGAAACGTGCGGGAGCTCAAGAACACTCTGGAGCGGATCTACATCGAAACCAGGACCCCCCTCATCGGGTGGCGGGCCCTGGAGGAGTGGGTGCGCGAAAGGGCGGCCCTGGCGGGAGAGGACCCCGCTCCGGCCAAGGCCGAACCGATTCCCCTGGAGACCTCCATCCCGGCCGTGAACCCGGTGTCCAGAAGGAACCTGGAGAGAGAAGAGATCCTCCAGGCCCTGGAAGGGGCCCGCTGGAACGCCTCCGAGGCGGCCCGGAGGCTGGGAATCCACCGGGCCACCCTCTACCGGCGCATGAAAGACCTGGGAATCCGGCGCCCCTGAGCCTCCCCGCGCCCCGCCGGACGCTCCTGATGGCCCCCAAAAAAGGAGAGCCTCTCCCCGGGTGGCCCTTTTTGCGACAGAATGTGTCGCGCCCGGCGCGACAGCGACAGGTGGGCGAATCCCTTAAACTCTTGTCTTTCAATATGTTGCGGATTTGGCACACCCCTTGCTTAGAACCAGGCGCCGTCGCCGCGGGGGCGGCGGCCCGGCCCGGAAGGGCCGGCACAGGAGCGAACGATTAAGGAGGTAGAAAGCCATGAGTTGGTGGACCGATCCTTTCCGCGAACTCGAGGAACTGAGAAGGGAACTCTTTCGGACCCTGGACACCTTCCTTCCCGAGACGCCGCAGACCTTGTTCCTTCCGGGGTTGTCCGCCAGGAGCTACCCCTTGGTGAACGTCTACGAAGACCCTGAGACCTTCAAGGTTTACGCCCTGGCGCCCGGAATCGACCCGGACAGCATCGAGGTTTCCGTGCTGGACAACC
Organism: uncultured Planctomycetia bacterium; assembly: GCA_964415725.1. Lineage (GTDB taxonomy): Bacteria > Planctomycetota > UBA1135 > UBA1135 > JALUZX01 > JALUZX01. Next base: position 996 of record CAYQBW010000677.1, on the reverse strand, counting down.
AGGTGACGATCCGGGGCGAGAAGAAACCCACCGCCACGGACGTCAAGCCCGAGAACTGGCACAGGAATGAGCGGGCCGCGGGACGTTTCATCAAGACCTTCGACCTGCCAATGGACGTGAATGCCGACAAGGTCGAAGCGGTCTACAGCAAGGGAATCCTGGAAGTGATCCTCCCCAAGGCGGAAAACGCCCTGCCCAAGAGGATCAAGGTCAAGGTGGGATAATCCCATCCCTTGGAGGAAGAAAGAAATGAGGAATCTTTTGAAGAGGATAAAGGAGGGAAGAGCCATGGCCGAGAAGACCACCAAGCTTGCCAAGAGGGAAAAAGGCGATCTCCAGGCCCGGGAGCAAACGAGGGAGGAATCCCTCTTCGTGAGGCCCGCCGTGGACATCTACGAGACCGAGGAAGGGCTTCACGTCGTGGCCGACCTGCCCGGGGTCGGCGCCGACGGCATCAACATCTCCGTCGAGGAAGGGGTCCTGACCCTGGAGGCCAGGCCGGAATGGACCGAGCCGGAAAACCCGCTCTTCCGGGAATTCCGGATGACCGGTTTCTTCCGGCAGTTCCAACTGCCCCAGGAGGTGGACCAGGAGAAGATCACCGCCGATCTCAAGGACGGCGTCCTTCACCTCTTCCTTCCCAAGACGGAAAAGGCCCAGCCGCGGAAGATCGCCGTCAAGGTCAAGTAAAAAATAAAGGACGTCTTTATGGACCAGGCCGCCCGAAGGGAAGGATTCTCCCTTGGAGATCCTTCCCGGACGCGGCCGGTTCTTTGCAAAAAACCGCCGTTCCGTGAAAATGGGCGGCCATGACCGGGCCGGAAGAGAGGCTCCCCTTCGGGGCCTCTCTTCCGGCGAGGAAAAACGAGGAGAGAAACCATGAACATCGACAAGCTGACCAGGAAATCCCAGGAAGCCCTCCAGGAAGCCCAGAACCTGGCTCTCAAGAAGGGCCACCAGCAGGTGGACGTGGAACACCTGGCCCTGGCCCTGGTC
>CAYQBW010000676.1:0-2134 GCA_964415725.1 uncultured Planctomycetia bacterium | reverse complement strand
GAGGGGGACCTGCGCTACGTAGAGCGGACCGCCTCGGCGGCCGGCGGCGCCCAGACTTTGTCCGTCGATTTTTCCGGGGCCCTGGGGACCGAGGCGGCCCCTTTCCTGGAGGACGGAAGCCTTACCCTGGCGGCCAGGATCGTCCACGGCGGCAAGCCCTCGGACTGGGCCGTCCGGACGGGAGTGCTCCAGGACCTGGTCCGGCCGGAGATCCTCTACTTCGGGCCTCCCCACGGGGCGGACGAGAAGACCACCTTCGTCACGAACCTCCAGCTTGCTTCCCTGTTCGGGAAGGCCAGCGAGAAACTGGGAAGCGCCGAGTTGAACAGCTCTGGCGGAAACGACCTGTTCGCCTCGGACGATAAGGGCTTCTTCTTCCTGAAACCCTTGGACCTCGGGAGGAACGCCTCGGGGGTCTCTTTCAGCCTCAACGTGACCGACCAGGCGGGCAACCTCAACCAGGCCGCCGTGAGCGGCACCATCTTCCAGCGGGGGGTCCTCACGGGAGACGTCTCCACCTCGGGATCGCTCACGGTGGAAGCCTGGGACCTGGCCACCTTCGAGCCCATCCAGGGCGCCGCGGTGCTCATCGAGCCCGGCTCTCCCGCCAGGCCTCCCTCGGGAAGGCGGACCGGGACGACCGGGGCGGACGGGAGAGCCGTCTTCACCGGGCTTACGGGAAACCGTTATACCATCACCATCGCCGCCTCGGGTTACCACCTGGCCAGCGTGGTGGACACCCAGGCCTCCTTCGTCTCCCTTCCCCTGGAGAGCGTTTCCGGCGGGACCGCCACCTTCGGGGGGAAAGTCCTTCCGGCGCCGGGGACGGGCAAGGTCGCCTGGGTGGGGTGCAACGCCCTGGCGGACCCGGCGGAAGACGGGCTGGTGGCCACTTCCCCGGGAGACCCGGGAACCATCCCCGCCTCGGAGATGCTTCCCCGCAGGCCCGTGGTGGTGACGGCCAGCGTGGGGAGCTTCCCGGCCGCGGCCAATCCGACGCTTTCGGCCTTCGGCTCTTCCCAGGCCGTGGTCTCGGGACTCCAGACGACCCTGAGCCCGCCCTTCCTGGACGTGGAGCCCGGGGGAAAGCTCCAGCCCTCCCTCCTCACCTATCCGCCCCTGGCCATCAACTATGCCGCCGGGTATTCCAAGGACCTGACCGGCAAGGGCCTCTCCACGTCCAGCCTGGTCTCCGGGTTTCCCCGGGTGGTGGTGACGGCGGCCCTGGGCGGGGTGCCGGGAAGCGTGGCCTTCGGGGCGGGGTTTACCTCGGGGAGCATGTCCAACCTGACGGTGAACGGCCAGTATTCCAGCACGATCTCCGCCTTCTCCGGGCTCACTCCCCTGCTTTGGAGTTCCCTGGAGGCCCGGGACACCGAGGGGAACCGGGCCCGCCACAGGGAGCTCTTCCTGGACTACGCCCTGGGGACTCTGGCGGGCCTGCCCTTTGCCTTCCCCTCCATTCCAGTGGTGACCGTTCCCTCTTCCTCCTCGGGTCCTCCCCAGATCCAGTGGCAGGACCACCTGGATCCCGCGGGGGGGTACACGGCCATGCACCTGGTCCACGTCAAGGACGGGAACGACCGGAAGTGGATCCTCTGGGTGCCCGACCGGGACGGCACGGGCACGGACACCCTCCAGCTCCCGGACCTGGCCGCTTCCTCGGTGACCGGCCTGGCCCGGCCTTCCACCTGGACGATCTACGTGGAGAGCTGGTTTTCCGTGATCGTCGGCGGGGGTTCGGAAGACCTGGCCCTGGAGGACCTCTTCCGGCTCCACATCACCTACGCCAGGGGAAAGAGCGCCTCCTGCGCGGTCCAGTAGGGGACGCCGTAGGGGACGCCCGAGGGGCGGCGCGAAGCGCCGCCCCGACGGTCGTCCCGCGACAGGGCCCCTCAGCTTCGATGGCTCCGGCCTGAAAACATCCCATCCCAACAGTGCGGGATGATTCCCAATTCCCGGAACCATCGCGGGCCGACGTTCGGCCGGGCCGCCTTCCGGCGGCCCGGCCTCCGGCGGCCCCTACGCCCATCCGAACAGCGGAATGATTCCAAATTCCCGGAACCATCCCGTTCCAATGGAATGTAGGGGACGCCCGAGGGGCGGCCGCAGGCCGCCCCGACGGTCGTCCCGC
>CAYQBW010000675.1:683-2135 GCA_964415725.1 uncultured Planctomycetia bacterium | reverse complement strand
GCCCTCCTCCTCGCCGGGCCCGGCCTCCCCGCCCAGGCGCGGCGCGCCCCCGGGCTCCTGAAGGACATCGACGCCCGGAAGGGACCGCCCTACTCCTCCAACCCCACGGGAAGACCCGCGGCCGGCAACGCCGATCCCGCATCCTTTCTCGTGGTGGGAAACGTCTTCTACTTCATCGCCGACGACGGAATCCACGGGAAGGAGATCTGGTCCAGCACGGCCGTCCCGCAAACGGCCCGGCTGGTCATCGACGCCGCCCCGGGATGGAAATCCCTGCAAACCCGCGAACTGACCTGGTTCAAGGGATTCATCTATTTCCAGGGATACGACCCGGACCACGGGCAGGAGGCCTGGCGGACCAACGGGACCCCCGCCGGAACCTACCTCTTCCGGGACACCATGCCCGGCCCGGAGAGCGGCGGGTTCCACAGGCCCTTGGCGGCCGGGGGGAACCTCTGGTATTTCGCCCGGACGGGCCTGTTTTCCTATTCCTTGTTCCGCTACGGCGGATTTCCGGGCTCCCCGGTCCAGGTGAAGTCCGGGTTTTCCGAAATCTGGCAATCCCCGGCCTACGCCGGGGGCCGGGTGGTCTTCTTCTGCAAGGATTCCTCCGGGGCCCTGGACCTCTGGACCACCGACGGGACCGCCGCGGGAACCCGAGTCCTTCTCCGCGGATACAAAGACTCCCATTTCGTCGCCCCCGTCGCCTCGGGCGGGCGGATCTACTTCTCCTTCTGTGACTCCACCGGTTGGGCGATCTGGGAGACCGACGGAAAGCGGGCCGTGAAACTTCAAACCCTGGGTCCGCGCTTCCCCTGGAGATGTCCCGTGGCCCTTGGAAAGAAGATCCTCTTCCAGGCTCCGCCTTCCGCGGCGGGCGGGGAAAACCCCTGGGTCCTGGATACCTCCACGGGAAAGGCCCGGCTGCTGAAAAGGGTCGCCCAGGGAGGGGGGTCCGGCTTCCAGGCCCCCGTCCGGCTCGGGGGAATCGTCCTTTTCTGCGTCCAGGGACCTCCTTCCCAGCCATGGACCCTCTGGCGGACCGACGGCACCCCCGGGGGAACGACCAAAGTCACGACCAAGGGATTCCAGTCCTACCAGACCTGGACCGCCCCGGTCGCCTCGGGCGGAAAGGTCTTCTTCCAGGGAAAGGACCCCCTGGGAGGAGCGGAACTCTGGGCCACCGACGGGACCGACCCGGGAACCTACCGGGTCCGGGACATCTTCACGGGTTTCGACTCTTCCTATCCGGCCCACCTGACCCCTCTTCCGGGGGGAAAGGTGGCCTTCTCCGCCCGGGCCCGCCAAACGGGACGGGAACTCTGGATCAGCGACGGAACCAGGACGGGAACCTTCCTCCTCCAGGACATCCGTCCCGGGTCGGAGGGATACGGGTCCAACCCTCGGGACCCGGCGGACTTCTTCGGCCGGTGTTTCTTCTACGCCCGGGAC
>CAYQBW010000675.1:0-673 GCA_964415725.1 uncultured Planctomycetia bacterium | reverse complement strand
GGAGGGATCCCGGGCGGGATGTTTCCCCTGCGGGAGAAACTCATCTTCTACGTCTCCTACGGCAACCCGGGGGCCTGGGCCTCCGACGGAACCCCCGGCGGAACCGCCCTTTTCTCTTCCGCCCTGTTCGGGTGGAAACCGGGTCCCCTGGTCATGGGAAAGAAGGCATTTCTCTGGGGGGTGGACGGGACCCACGGCTGGGAACCCTGGGTCACCGACGGAACCGCCGGGGGCACCCGCCTGCTCCGGGACACCTACCCGGGCCGCCGGTCCCCGGACGATCCCGAATGGGTGAAAGCAGGAAAGAAAGTCTTCTTCATCGCAGGCGTGAAGTCCGACCGCTCCTTCTGGGTCTCCGACCTCACCCCGGCGGGCACCAAGCCGCTCGCCAAAAATCTTGCGGTTTGCCGAAACTTAGTGGCCCTGGGATCCAAGGCCCTCTTCGAGGGAAAGAAGGGATCCGCCGCCGGGCTCGAGCCCTGGATCTCCGACGGCACCGCCGGGGGAACGAGGATGCTGGTCGACCTGGCGCCGGGGTTCCAGGACGGCGGATTCCAGGCGCCTTTCGTCCTGGGAGGCAAGGTCTTCTTCTTCGGAACGGACGGCAAAACGGTGGGCTTCGGCAAGATGGGGCTCTTCGAGACCGACGGCACTCCCGGGGGAACGAGAAGAG
>CAYQBW010000674.1:0-2144 GCA_964415725.1 uncultured Planctomycetia bacterium | reverse complement strand
TCCTCGGGGGGAGGGAGCTTGCCTCCCCTCCGGGCCAGGAGGGTGGTCCAGATCCCCAGACCCGCCAGGATCAACAGCAAGACCAGGAGTTTTCCGCGCATGGTGAAGAATTCGCCCCTGCTTCTTCTATGGGCCGCGGGGAGGCGCCTCACTTGTTGCCCAGGCCGCCTCGAACGAGGACCGGGAATTCGGCCAGGTGGCGGACCACTCCGCCCCGGACCACCCTGAGCTGGACGGCGTAGAGGCCGGGCGCCAGGGTCCAGTCGGGGGGGAACCAGCCCCAGAAGAGGTTGGTCCCCCGGGCCGGGAGGGCGAGGGACTTGGAGACCTTCTTGAGGAGTTTTCCGCCGGGGCTGAAATAGAGGGCTTCCAGGGACCCCTGGAAGGAGGCGGAAGTCAGGTTGCGGGCGATGCCCACGTAAGGCCACATCCCCGCCCTCAGGTCGTACCAGTCGAAGACCCAGGCCAGGTCGTAAGCGGCCTCAGGGGGGGTTCGGAAGAGGTAGTTTCCGATCCGGGTGTCCCAGTTGCTGGCGGCCAGGCAGGGCCTGTAGGAGGCGATCGTGTCCACCCGGAGGCTCCTGGCCGGGGCCTGGGCAAGGGAGATCCAGCCACGGATCTTGTCGGCGCACCAGGTCCCCCGGGGGAGGAGGGCCCCGTCGGCCCGAACCGCGAGGATACTCTCCACAGGGATACGACGGAGCTGGAAGACCTTCCTTTTGCCGTCGCCGGTGAAGGTCTCCGAGTGCCGGTAGAGGGAAGCGCGGGAGGTGTCCCGGAAGACCAGTTCCTCGATCACCGAGCGGGTGGAAGAGGTCCAGGTCGGGCTGGAGGGGTAGGTGTTTCCGGTGTTTCTATAGATGCGGACCTGGCTCCACCAGGCCCCGCCCGCCAGGTCCAGCCTTCCATCGTTGTCCAGGTCGGCCAGGGCCACGGAGGATCCGTAGCCGCTGAAAGAGGATGTCCAGGAGGCCCTCGATGCCGGGCCTGACCTGGAGTTGCGGTAGAACTTGAACCGTCCCGTTCCGCCGAGCTGGTTGTTGTCGGCGAAGACCAGCTCGGGGAGGCCGTCGCCGTCCAGGTCCCCGGCGGTGCCCATGATGGAAGTGGAGTTGTCCGCGGTTTTCCAATCCGGAAGGGAAGGGAAGACCCCTCCACCCCGGTTGTAATAGACCGTGGAGGGGTATTTCCATCCGGCGAAGCACAGGTCCAGCATCCCGTCCCCGTTGATATCCGCAAAAAAGCAACCCATGGCATGGTCCTTGACGCCGGATTTCCAGGAAGGGAGTTTCCGAAGAGTCCCCTTGTCGTTGATGTAGAGCCTGTTGTAGTCGGGAGGGTTCTTGTAGCCCTCGCCCACGGCCACCAGCAGGTCCAGGTCGCCGTCGCCGTCGGCGTCGCCCAAGGCCAGGCCGAAGGTGAAGAAGGAGTCCTGGCTCCTCCAGGCGGGAAGCCTGGAAAGGGCGCCTTTGCCGTCGTTGAGGTAGAGCTTGACGTGGCCCGGTGAAGAAAACCGGTTGGGCCCCAGGAAGACCGAGACGGCCACGTCCGGCCAGCCGTCGCCGTTGACGTCGCCCACGGCCAGGTGGCCGTGGTAGTCCACATCGGCGCTCTCCCAGTCGGGCTTGGTGGAGAAGGCGCCCTGGTGGTTGTAGTAGACCTCCACCCTCTGGCGGCCCATGTCGTTTCCGTTGGCCACGATGATGTCGGGCCAGCCGTCCAGGTTCAGGTCTTCCACGGCCAATCCCGTGCCGTACTTGCCCAATGCCTGGGATTTCCAGGAGGGCTTGGAAGGATACCAGGGAGCCTGGCCTGGAACGGGGGAGGAGAAGGCGAAGAAGGAAAGAAGGGCGGAAAAGGAAAGCGCTGCCCAGTTCCTCATGGGGAGCCTCCGGATTTGGTGTTCTTCCCGCCATCATACCCTTCCCCCCAAGGGGAAGAAGGTGGGTTTCTAGGGCCCCCGGAGTTAGAGTGACCCAACCCGGGGCGGGAGGAACTTGACAGGGAGAAAGAAAAGGAGAAAACCTCTCCTTCCTTTTCCCAGAGAAAACCGGAAAAGAAAGGCCTTGTCCCGTGTCCCGGATGCTTTCGCCAGAAGAAGCCGCCCACCTCCTGGGAGTTCCCCTGGACACCTTTTTGAGGTG
>CAYQBW010000673.1:0-2145 GCA_964415725.1 uncultured Planctomycetia bacterium | reverse complement strand
CTTGCAGGGAGCCTGGAGCGCCATCCCCAGGCCCGGGTGGGCTGGTTCGACCAGGAATTGAAGGGTCTGGTTCCGGGGCGCACGGTCTTCGAAACCCTTCGGGACACGGCAGGTCCCGGCCCGGACGACGAGACCCTGAGAGCCCACCTGGCCCTTTTCCTGTTTGGGAAGGACCAGGTGGATAAAAAGGTAGAGGATCTCTCCGGTGGGGAAGCCCGGCGCCTTCTCCTGGCGGCCCTCACCTGGAACCCGGCGGGCCTGCTCTTTCTGGACGAGCCCACCAACCACCTGGACATCCAGGCCAGGGAGGCCCTGGAGGAAGCTCTCCTGGGCTTCGGGGGAACCTTGCTCTTCGTCTCCCACGACCGCTACTTCCTGGACCGGGTGGCCACCCAGGTGTGGTTCCTGGAGCCTCCCCGGGTTCTGGCCTTTCCCGGGGGCTGGAAGGAGGCCGACGCCCTCCGGCGCTCGGCCCTATCCGCCGGAAAGACCGGGAGGGAGGAGGGGGAGGCCCCAAAGGGCGGGGAAAAGAAAAAGGAAAAAGAGAGATCCCCCCGGGAAAAGCCCAGGCAGGGAAGGAAGATCAATCTCTTCAAGCTGGAGCGTCTGGAGGAGAAGATCTTCGGCCTGGAGGAGGAGAAGGAGACCCTGGAAGCTTCCCTGGGAGATCCCAAGGTCTACAGAGACCCCGGCAGGTCCCGCGATGTCCGGGCCCGCCTGGAGGAGATCGCCGCCGAGCTGGAGGAACTCTACCGGGAATGGGAGGAGACCGGTTCACCCTGAAGGAACGGACCATTCGCCATGGAAGAATTGAGGAAACACATCGAGAAAAGGGCCCGGGAGGCCCTGGAGGAGATGGGGGCCCCGGGGGCCGCCCTGGCCGCCGAGGCTCCCAGGGACCTGGCCTTCGGCGACGCCGCCCTGGCCTGCTTTCCCCTGGCCGGGACCATGAAGAAGTCCCCGGCGGCCATCGCGGCGGAGCTGGCCTCCCGGCTGGAGCCCGACGAACTGGTGGAGAAGGTGGAGGCCGCCGGGCCCTACGTGAACGTCCGGTTCCGGTTCTCCGCCATGGCCCGTTCCGTGCTCTGGGGCGTCCTGGAGGGGCGGCCGCCTTACGGTCCCTTCCCGGCCCGGGGCAGGACCGTGGTGATCGACTATTCTTCGCCCAACATCGCCAAGCCCTTCAGCGTGGGGCTCATCCGGACGACCGTGATCGGCGCCGCCCTCTACCGCATCTACGGCCACGCCGGGTGGAAGACCGTGGGGGTCAACCACCTGGGCGACTGGGGGAGCCAGTTCGGAAAGGTCCTGGCCGCCCTTGAGCGCTGGGGAGACCGGGAGGAGTTGCGGAGAAACCCCATCCGGCACACCCTGGAACTCTACGTGCGCTACCACCAGGAGGAGGAGAAGGACCCGGCCTTGGCCGAGAGGGCCCGGGAGATCTTCCGCAAGCTCGAGGAGGGGGATCCTGAGATCCGGGCCCTGTGGAAGGAGATCACCGACCTCAGCCTGGGGGAGTTCCAGAAGACCTACGACCGCCTGGGGATCACTTTCGACCTGGTCCAGGGAGAATCCTTCTACGAGCCCTACCTGGAGGAAACCATCCAGAGGGTGGTGGAAGCGGGAATCACCGAGGTCTCCCAGGGGGCGCTGGTGGTGCGCCTGGGAGAGGGCGACGAGCCGCCCTGCCTCCTCAGGAAGAGCGACGGCACCACCCTCTACCTCACCCGCGACCTGGCGGCGGTCTTCCACAGGTGGGAGAAGTTCCATTTCGACAAGTGCCTCTACGTGGTGGGAGGCGAGCAGAAGCTCCATTTCCGCCAGCTCAAGGGGGTGCTCAAGAAGATGGGCGTGGAGTGGTGGGACCGGATCGAGCACGTGGCCTTCGGGCTCATCCGCTTCAAGGACGGCCGCATGTCCACCCGCCACGGCAAGGTGGTCTTCCTGGACGAGGTCCTGGACAAAGCGGTGGAGAAGGTCCGGGAGATCATCCAGGAAAAGAACCCGGACCTGGAGGACAAGGAGAGGGTGGCCGAGGCCGTGGGCGTGGGGGCGGTGGTCTTCAACGACCTCAAGAACAGCCGCATCAAGGACGTGCGCTTCGACCTGGAGGAGATGCTCAATTTCGAAGGGGAGACGGGGCCC
>CAYQBW010000672.1:0-2147 GCA_964415725.1 uncultured Planctomycetia bacterium | reverse complement strand
GCCCCCCCAATCCCGATGGATCCGGCCCGATTCCACATATCCCACAGGGGCGGGATGATTCCCGATTTCCGGAACCACCCGGGCCGACGTTCGGTGCCGAAGACGGCGCCTCCGGCGGCCCCTACAAAAAAAAACGGGGCCCCGGGCTCTTCGAACCCGGGGCCCCGGATTGGAGTCCCTTGGATCTCCTACCAGCGGTTGCGCCGTTCGCCGTAGCCGCCGCGGCCGCCACGCCTTCCGCCGCCCCGATCCTCCCGGGGACGGGCCTCGTTCACCACCAACCGCCTGCCCCCGACCTCGGTCTCGGCCAAGGCCTCGATGGCCTTCTTGGCCTCCGAGTCGTTGGGCATCTCCACGAAGCCGAAGCCCCTGGAGCGTCCCGTGTCCCGGTCCGTGATCACACGGGCCGACTCGACCTGACCGTGCGCGTCGAAGAGCACACGCAGCTCTTCGTCACCCATGTTGTAGGGCAGATTTCCGACATACAGCTTCAACATTCTTCCAACCAATTTCCGGCCCGAAAAGAAAAGATCGAGGCAGAAACCGCCGCTCGGGCCGAACAGCCTCCACCCCTGCCTTCCCTGTGGAAGGCAACGAGAAAAAAGAATCCTACTCCCTTTGGGATCGGCGTAAAGGGGGGAAAAGAAAAAACTTTTCTTTTTTTTCACTTCCCCCTTTTTCCCGGAACCAGGTCCTTTCTCTCACCGGGAGAATCTCTTTCCCCCTTTCCGGGAAACCCAGCCTCTCCCGGAGGGGTTGACAAGAAAGCCCCCCCGGCCCAGAAGGTCCGGGACCCGAGGTTAGAGACCGATGGCCCTTTTTTCCGGAAAAAGCGCGTCCTTCCTGGGAGCCCTCCTCCTCCTGGCGGGGTGGAGCGCCGCTTTCGAAGTCCCCTTGAAGTTCCGCCCCACATCCTCCACCTCCCAGGACTGGGTGGGAGAAGACGCCCACAGGCTGGTCCGCTGGACACAGCCGCCCCCGGGAAAGTGGAAACTTCCCCGGTTCCACGCCAGGGTCCCCATCTTCTCCATGCTCGTTCTCGGCGGGACCCGCCATCTCCTGGTCCTGGACAAGAAGAACCCCAGGAGCCCTTTCTACAACCGCCTCTTCTTCGACGCCGACGGGGATGGGGACCTGACGGACGACCCCGTGGTGGAAGGGAAGGCCTTTTCCCGTGGCCTGGGCTTCTACTACGCCACGTTCCCCCCCTTGCAGGTGACTCTGCACCTCCCCGGAGGCACCGCCCCCTACCGTTTTGAAATCCGGGCCCACAAAAGAGCCCTTCTGCCGGGGGGAAGCCCCTCCAGGATTCGTGCCGTCCAAAGCGTATCTCTTTTTATGCTCACGGCTTGTGACTACACTGGGGTCCTCCGGGTAGGTTCCCGGTCCTACCGCCTGGCCCTGGCCGATTCCAACGGCGACGGCATTTTCGGGGACCGCCTGCAAGGAGGGATCCAGGAGGGCTCCCGGCAGGAGGCGGCCCAGAAATCGGACCGCCTCTTCCTGGGCTCACATCCTTCCCTTTCCCCCCAGGAAGACCTGCGCGCCTGGGGACTCCTCTTCTTGAAGGGCCTCCTCTACAAGATCCGGTTCGACCAGCCACGGGCAAGGCTCTTGCTGGATCCCATCCCAACGCCGGCGGGCCGGCTTTCCTTCCCGGTCCGGGCCGACAAGGTCAAGCTCCTGGGCCTGGAGGGAGCCCCGGACATCCTCTTCCTCCAGCCCGGCCGGGAGGTGCGCGTCCCCAAGGGCCTCTACAAGCTCGGGTGCTACGTTCTCACCGCCAAGGACGACGGTGGCAATCTCTGGACCCTGAAGGCCCAGGCCCCTTCGGGGGCCCCTCCGGCCCGGGCGGGGGAGGAGAAGGCCGAAATGGTTCTTTTCGGCCCGCCCTATACGCCGGTCGTCCACGTCCGGGTCCGCTTTCCCCGCCGTTTGCGCCGGCGTACGGTCACGGCCCACCTGGAGTTCCTGGTCCGCGGAGCCGGGGGGGAAGAGGTCTTCTTTCTTTCTTCCCCCACCAACCACCCCTCCTCGATCCCCCGGTCGAAAAAGCTCCCCGACCTTCCCCGGGAGCCCGCCTTCAGGATCCTCGAGCTTCCGGGGGAAACGCCCGTGGCTTCGGGGATCTTCGAGTATGGCTGAGG
>CAYQBW010000671.1:0-2149 GCA_964415725.1 uncultured Planctomycetia bacterium | reverse complement strand
GGGACGACGTTCGGGCCGTCGCTTCGCGCCGGCCCTCCGGCGTCCCCTACGCTGCCGAAGACGGCAGAATCGCTCCTCGTGGGGCGCCACCACCGGCGGAAGTCAGGGCCGATTTCAAAGGAGATGGGTGGAGAAACTATGACCTTTTCAAGCAGGGCGCAGGGACCGAGGCTAAAGATGGGCAAGTTCGCCCTCAAGGACGAGGCTTGGGCGTCAGCACCGCCGTATACCCTCGCCGCGCCGCCCCGCACCCTCCTCTGGGAGGGGGCGGGGCGGGCCCCAGCCGGGCCTTTGCCCGCCGTTCCCGGCTGAATGCTGACCTTGGGCTCGATCCCCTCCTCCACGACCCATAGATTCTTTTGCAGACTCTGAAGGCTTAATCCTCCAGGAGCCGGATGCTCACCCGCGTCCGGTAGAGTCGATCCCCGATGCGCCGGGGCGGGCCGAAGCCCAGGAGCCTGGTCTCCCCGGGCCGCATCATGTACCGGCGGTTCCAGTGGACCCAGCGCAGGTCCGGGGCCTCGATGGTCCCGCACTTGGAGATTTCCGCCGTCGGGATCCGGCGGAACCCCAGCAGGCTCTGTTCCAGCAGGTCCAGCTTCACAGCGCAGACCTCCCCGGCCGGATCCACCCGCACCAGGACCTGGGAGCCGTCGAAGGTTCTTTTGACCTGGGGATCGGATATTTCCGTTTTTGCCGCCACTTCTCCATCATAATCGGAGACATAATTCTCTCCTTCCCCTCGAAGGGCGAAAGCCGATCTCCCCCCAAGGCAAGGGATTACGGTGGGCAAGCCCAGGGGCGTCCAATCTTTCTCTTCCACGCCGTAAGGCTCGACTGGAATCTTCTCCCGGATGACTTCCAGGCGGAACTTTCGTTGGAATTCCTTGTATATGCTTTCCGCAAGAGAAATGGCTCGATTCAATACTTCCTTGGGTCCTTTCAGGAAAATTCCCGTATTTATCCTGAGAAATTCCAGCCCGTCGAATTGGTCTCCCTCCTTCAAGATGTCGAGGAAGAATTCCCATGAGGGGTAGGATGGGATCCATCTATTATCGAAGAAGCCTGCGGCGAAAGAGGTCTCAATACAGAAGGGGGAGAGGATTGCCCTTCCTTCCGGAAAGTCGGGAGTCGGGTCCAGGCGTTTTGCCAGGAGGAGAACCCTCAGGTTCGGCCTTTTCCAACCCCCGGGAGCCATGATGAGGGCCAGGCGATCCTTGAAAGAAAGGGAAAATTCCATCTGGAGGTTTTCGATCTTGGCCTTTTCAATGATCATCCTGGGCCGGATCGTCTGGAGTCCCATCGCTTTCGGGGAGGCCTTGGGCTCCTGGAAGATCACCAGGCCCGAGATTTCCGTGGCGTCACCCTTTAGGGATGGCTTTGGCTCAAGGGCCAGTCCCTGGTTCAGGTTCAAAGTCCTGGTTTCAGGGTTGGCAATGGATGCCTTCTCGGCGATTTCCACCTCCAAGTCCGGTACGAAGGAGATGGAGCGGGTCTTTCCCAGGAAAATGGAGTCCCATGCCATGCAATCTCCCCTCGCGATATAGAGGACACGGCCCAAACGGCCGTTTTCCAGTTCCTGGAAAATCGCCTCTCCGCGGATCGGATCCATGACCTGGAAGGGCTTGTCCGTCCGGTTACGGGGAGCCAGAAAAAGCACGGATTTGAAGGAATATCTCGGTCTCAATCCTTGTTGGAGTGTCCGCAAAGATTCTTCAATTTTTTTCATTGCCTCCGGTGTTTGGGAGACCATGATCCTCTCGAGAGTTGTGTCCCATGCGCTATCCATTTGTCGAATCGATTCCTTTAACTGGGCCCCAAGTTTCGCCCCAGCCCAGAAAGAAAGGATTTCTTTCAAATCGTCCGGTGATGCGAAGGGCTTTGAAGCATCTGGATCGCAGGGGAGCCAGTGGATCGGCATAGAAGACAACAAGAGTGCTTGGGGCGGTTTGGAATCAGGGGGGGGAGTCCATGGAAGGAAAAAGCGGCCGATGAGGGGATTGGAGTCCCTTAGCTTTTCCCCCAGCAGGGCCGGGAGGGTGAAGATCCGGGCCTGGAAGGCGGGGGGCGCCTGGGGGGCCTTTTTTTTCTGGGTCTTTTTCGGCGCCGGCGGCGCGGGGCTTCCAAGAAGCAATGCGGCGAGAAGGCA
>CAYQBW010000670.1:0-2156 GCA_964415725.1 uncultured Planctomycetia bacterium | reverse complement strand
CTTCTCCCACCGCGCCGGCCCGGGACGAACCGCTGGCACCGGACTTTTCCTTCAAAGTGGTCCATTCCGGGCCAGGGGGGATTTTATGGGTGTCAATTCTTTCGACACCCCTTAAAGGAGGGGTTATGGGTGGACGATGGGTCCAGGGAAACAAGGATCCCCCACCCGCCCATGCGCCTGGTAGGGGCCCCGCTGGAAAACCGAAGGGATCCTTTCGAGACCGGAGATCACGACTTGGAAAAGGAGCGCGAGATGAGCCGTCCAGGATTCATGATTCTTTGTCCCCGGAAGGCGGGAATCTCCCTCTTCGCCCTCCTGGCCCTCCTGCTTCCCTCCTGTTCGGGAGGAGGAGGGTCCAGCAGTTCTTCCAGCAACACCGGGAAGAAGGGCGCGGAGGACCTGAAGATCCTGACCGAGTCCCTCCCTTCCGGGGAAAAGGGCAAGGCGTACCAGGCCCTCATCGAGGTTTCCGGCGGTCTTCCACCCTACGTCTACACCGTGGCGGAGGGAACCCTCCCGCCGGGCCTGAACATCGACAATTCCAACGGCCTGATCTCGGGGACCCCGGAAAAAGCAGGGAGGTTCACCGTCAAGACCGCCGTGGTGGACGCGTCCATTCCTTCCCAGAAAGCGGCCAAATCTTTCGAAATCCTGGTGACCGACCTGGGGGCTTCCACCATGGACGTCACCCTCAAGGCCACCCGGAACCAGGGCGTGGCGCCCCTGGCCGTTTTCTTCGACGCCTCGGGGACCACGTCCCTGGACGTGAAGAAGCCCTTCCATCACCTTCTCTTCGAGTGGGATTTCGACGATCCGGGATCCCTGAGGCCCAAGGCTTCCGGCCCCCTGGCGGCCCACGTGTTCGAGAAGCCCGGGACCTACAAGGTCAAACTCACCGTCGAAAACCCGAAGGGCGAAGTCTCCCGGAAGACCTTGCAAATCACCGTCCAGGATCCCGCCAAGGTCTTCTCCGGGGCAAACACGATTTGTTTCTCCAACACCTCGGATTTCACCGGGGCCCCCAAGGACGCCAAGAAGGTCCAGACCAACGATTTCGCCTACGCTCTCTCCTTCGCCGACAAGGGGAAACGCCTTCTCTTCAAGCGGGGCGACACCTTTCTTTCCAACCGCACCTTCTACTTCAACCCGAGCGGCCCGGGGATACTCGGAGCCTTCGGTGAGGGGAAAAACAAGGATGAAAGAGGGATCTACGCCAACGATCCCGTGATCTTCGCCCCCGACGGGAACCAGCGTAAGATCCTTGTCTTTCAATCCTCCGACTGGCGGGTCGTAAACCTGAATTTCCAGACTCCAGCCGGCTCCAAGGTCTGGAGCGCCGTCGACGCGGACAGGCATATCGACAGGCTGACCCTGCTCCGGCTGACCACCGGTCATTTCCATGTTTCCATCGGCCTGGCCGACGACATCATCCAGGCGAGGAAAGAAAAGCCCTTCGACCAGATCACCATCGCCGACTGCCACCTGAAAGACTCGGGAATCAACACGGTCTACATGGGGGGCGAGAACGTGGCCGTCCTCGGCAACTTCCTGGACAAATCCCCCCATTCCCATGTCTTCCGCCTTTCCTACGGGAAAAAGGTCGTTTTCGCCCACAACACGTTCCTCCGCTCGAGCTGGAACAGGCACCTCCTCAAGATCCACTCCCGCTCCTTCCCCGCCTTCGGGATCTATACGGAGAAAATCTTGATTACGGATAATAGGTTTTATTGCAATTCCCAGTGGCCCCTGACCCTCGGCCCCCAGGACGGTCTCCACGACGAACGGGTCCGGGACGTGATCCTTCAAAAAAACCTCTTCGTCGTGCAGGAGAATTCCGAGGTCATTCTGCACGCCGCGGCGGGTGACGTGACGTTCAGGAACAACGTCATGGTGGACCAGATGAAGAACGGGTACAACTTCTTCCCCGTTACCATCACAAGGACCAAGATCGAGCCGGAACCCTGGGGGATCGAGATCTATCACAACACCTACTACAGCCCCGGATGGCCCCACACCATCGTCGGGCTGGTCCAGATGGAAAACTGCCGGGACCGCCCGGTCATCGAAAACAACATTCTTTATTCCTCCGCCAAGAACGCGGGCCATTTTCGTCTCGTCAACCTGAGGAATCCCAAGTTCGAATACACGGCCTCAGG
>CAYQBW010000669.1:0-2156 GCA_964415725.1 uncultured Planctomycetia bacterium | reverse complement strand
GTGGGGGCTCGGGGCGGCCCTCTGGCGGCTCGCCCAGAGGGCCGAGAAGGCCGGTCCCGGCGGGTTGGACCAGGCCTTGAAACTGGTGGAGGGAGCCCGGGACGCCTGGATCCGGGCCCTCTTGAGAAATCCCTCCCTGGATCCCTTGAGGAGGAACATCGAGAGGGCCAACAAGAAGATCGAGGAATTGAAAAAGCGCAAGAAGGAGAGGGAGAAGAAGAAAAAAGAGGAAAAGAACAAGAAGAACCGGGAAGACCGGAAGAAAAAAGAGCAGTCCGGCGGAAAGAAAAAAAAGGAGGAGAACCGGAAGAAACAAAAACAGGGACGGCGCAAGAAGAAAGAGAATCCTTCCCCCGGGAAGAAGGAAGAGAAGAAGAAGCAAGGGGAGGGCCGGAAGAAGAAGAACGAAAAGAAGAGGGAGCGGCCTACCCCCCGAAAGAAGAAACTCTCGAAAAGGGAGCGCAGGAAGCTCGCCATGAGCCCCGAGCAGGTGAAGAAACTCATGGATATCCTCAAGGAAATGGAAAAAGAGCGGGCCCGCCTGGAGAAGGCCCTCGTTCCGGCGCCCGCGAAGGGAGGGAAGGGGTGGTGAGGCGTGTTCTTCTCGCGGCGGCGCTCTTTCTTTTCTTGGCGGCCGGCCCCCGGGCGCCCGGCCAGGGGAAGATCCGGGTCGTCACCTCCGGGGTTCAGCCTTCCACGGTGAAGCTCGGGAATTCGGCCCGGATCGTGATCACCGTCAAGGGGGCCCAGGACGCCAAGCTCCTGCCCCTTCCCAAGGTGGAAGGCCTGGAGCTGTCCGCCGGTCCTCCCTCGGAGAGGACCTTCATCTCCTTCGATGGATTCCGCCAGGTCCGGGAGGTGAGCCTTTCCTTCGTGATCACCGTCACTCCTTCCCGGAAGGGGACCTTCAAGATTCCCCCCATCAAGGTCAAGGCCGGGGGAGCCGTGTGGGAGACCTCCGAAGAGACCCTGGAGGTGGTGGAAGATTTCCTGGGAAGGCAGTTCGGCTACCTGGACGTGAAGGTCTCGCCGGGGAAGGTTTTCGTGCACCAGCCTTTCCGGGTGGAAGCCCTCTTCGGGGTGCGGGCGGACATCGTGAACAACATCCTGGAGGGCTTGAGCCTGAGGCTGCCCTGGTGGGAGAAGCTTCCGGGAACGGTCCTGCTGGAAGGGGACGGAGGGGGAGGAGGACAGAAGCAGGAGATCTATTTGAACGGAAAGCGCGCCCTGGCCGACCCGGCGGGATTCAAGAACATCGGGGGAAAACGCTTTCTCCTCTTCCGCCTGGCCAGGCGTTTTCTTCCCACCGAGTCGGGGCGGCTGGTCCTGGGGGCGGGATTCCTCCATTTCAAGCTGGTCTTGAGCTATACCCGCGATTTCTTCGGGGAGCGGGTTCCCAAGAACGTGGAGGCCTGCACGGTGCCCGGGAAATCCCTGGCCCTGGAGGTGAAGCCCCTTCCCGAGAAGGGAAGGCCCCCGGACTTTTCCGGGGCCGTGGGGAGGTTCCGGGTGAGCGCCGACGCGGCGCCCAGGCGTGTCAAGGTGGGGGATTCGGTGAAGGTGACCCTCACCATCCAGGGCTCGGGGAACATCGGGTTCTTCCGGCCTCCCGACCTGGAGGGACTGGAGGGGTTCAGGTGCTACGGCAAGACCGAGGAGAAGGAGCCCGGGCTCCTGAAGGTGGTTTACGACCTGGTTCCCGTCCGGGCGGACGTGAAGGCCGTCCCTCCCATCGCCTTCGATTATTTCGACACCACGCCGGGCAAAGAGGGCTACAAGACGGTCCGCACCAGGCCCATCCCCCTCGAGGTTTCTCCCCTGCCGCCGGGAAAGAGGTTGGCGCCCCTTGCAGGGACCAGCCCGGCCCTTCGCCCGGGGGTGGACGACATCGTGGACATCAAGGTTTTCGATCCCACCCGGAGGATGACTCCTCCCGACGAGATCGGCGGGGCCGGGCCGCTCATCCTTCTCTTCGTTCCCCCCTTGGCCTGGTTTCTCTTTTTTCTCTTCTGGAGGGCCCGGGCCCGTTCCCTGGCCAATCCCATGGAGAGGAGGAGGAAAAAGGCCCTCAGGGAATTGAGGCAGGCTCTCCGGGATGAGGGGGGCCAGGACAGGCTGGGCCGGGCCTTCGAAACCTTCCTTGGGGATCTCTGGGG
>CAYQBW010000668.1:0-2156 GCA_964415725.1 uncultured Planctomycetia bacterium | reverse complement strand
GGGCGGGAGGGGGTAAGCCCGGAGGCGGCGAGATGTCCAGGAAAGCGGTGTTTTTCGGGATCTGTTTTCTCCTGTTTCCCCTGGGGGCGGAAAAGGCGCAGAGCCTCCCGGAGAAGATCACCTTCCCCTACATGATGAAGGGGCTCACCGACCTGGACAGGCTTTGGACGCCGCCGGTCCCGGGAGAGAAGACGGTCCAGTTCTCCAGCTTCGACAGGGCCAGCCTGAAGGGACCCTCCGACAGGGACGCATGGTACGCCAACGGGGATTGCGGCAAGTATATGCGTGTCGAGGAAAGGAATGGGCGCAAGGAGTTGGTCATGGCCGACGCGGAGGGGCCGGGTTCGGTGGTCCGCATCTGGTCGGCCAACCCCAAGGGGAACCTCTACTTCTACGTGGACGGGGCCGAGGAGCCGACCTGGACCGTCCCCTTCCAGGAGCTCACGGGAGGAAGGAAGGCTCCCTTTCTTCCGCCCCTTTCGGGAGTCCAATCCAGGGGGTGGAACTGCTACGTGCCCTTTCTTTTCAAGAAGCACTTGAAGATCACCGCCGACAAGGGGGGCGTCTACTACCACGTGGACGTCCACTACTTCCCCAAGGGGACGGACGTGGAGAGCTTCGATCCCGCCATCCTGGATAAATACGCCAGCCTGATCCAGGAGACGGGGAAGCGCCTCCTGGGACCGCCGGCGGACCTGGGAAAGCTGGAGAAGCGGGAGGTGCGGTTTCTCTTCCCGCCCTCCCGGTCGGAGGATCCTTCGCCCTATCCCAGGAAGGAAATTCTGAGGATCCGGGGCCCCCTGGTGGTCAAACTCGTGGAGTTCCGGAGACCTGTTTCGGCGGAAGGGAATTCCCTGGATGTCGCCGCGGTCTTGCGAAACCTCCAGGTTTCGATCTCCGTCGACGGGCAGGAGACGGTTCGGGTCCCGGTGAGCGATTTCTTCGGTTCCGCCCCGGGCTTCAAGCCTTACGACGCCTATCCCATGGAGGTGACCGCCGGGGGGACGGGAAGGTGCTGGTTTCCCATGCCGGCCAGGAGGGAGTTCGTCCTGGCCCTGGCGGGGGAAAGGCCCCTGCCCGCCCTCCAGTGCGGGTTTCTCGTGGCCTGGGAAAAAAGGCCGCTTCCGCCCGAGACCCTGGCCTTCCACGCCTCCTGGCACCTGGAAAAACACTTCAGGACCCGGCCGCGAAGGGACTTCATGATCCTGGACGCCCGGGGAAGGGGCCGCTTCGTGGGGTGCATGCTCATGGTGGCCAACCCGGTCCGGGGCTGGTGGGGGGAAGGGGACGAGAAGTTCTGGATCGACGGGGAAAGCTTTCCCAGCACCTTCGGCACGGGAACGGAGGACTACTTCGGATACGCCTGGTGCTGGCGGGACCTCTTCTCCCACCCTTTCCACGACCAGTCCCAGTGCGACGGGCCCGGGAACTTCGGGTATACCTGCGTGAACCGCTTCCAGATCTCCGATGAAGTGCCGTTCCAGCGGATCTTCCTCTTCGACCTGGAGGTCTGGCACTGGGTGGACTGCTGGGTGGATTACGCCTCCACGGCCTACTGGTACGGGGCGCCAGGGGCCTCCTCGGGCTTGCCGGGCCTTCCCCCCTTCGAACTCCGGAAACCGGGGAAGATCGAGCCCCGCAAGTATCCCCGCGTGGCGGGAGCCCTGGAGGGGGAGAGCCTGAAGATCCTGAAGAAGGACCGGGGCGAGGCGGGTCCCCAGGGGATGACGGGCTACAGGACCGGTTTCTGGAGCGGTGGGGCCCAGCTCTGGTGGCGGGGCGCGAAGAAAGGGGACGAGCTGGTCCTGGAGCTTCCCGTGAAGAAGGCGGGAAAATACCGGTTCCGGGCGGCCTTCACCAAGGCCGTGGACTACGGGATCGTCCAGCTCTACCTGGACGGGAAGAAACTGGGCGGGCCCATCGATCTCTACCACAACGGAGTGGTCCCCTCGGGCCTCAAGGATTTCGGCGTAGTGGATCTGCCCGGAGGCCCCGTCCGGCTCACGATCAAGGTCGTGGGGCGCAACAAGGCATCCATCCCCCGCTTCATGGCCGGGCTGGATTACGTCCTCCTGGATCCCATTCGCTGAAAAGGTGCCTCATCGCGGGACGACCGTCGGGACGGCCTCCGGCCGTCCCTCGGGCGTCCCCTACAT
>CAYQBW010000667.1:0-2156 GCA_964415725.1 uncultured Planctomycetia bacterium | reverse complement strand
ATCCGGGCCAGGTCGCTCAGGACCACCTGCCGGAAGACGCCCTCCATCACTCCCGCCCAGGCGAAGAGAAAGAAGGCCCCCGCCAGGACGACCGCCCCTCTCCTGCCGGCCCGCTTCAGGGCCTCCAGCCTGGCCAGGTCCCCGGGAAAGAGGAGAGCCCGCCCCACCTCCATCCCCGCGGCCCCGCATAGGAGAAGGGCCAGGATCTCCGGGATCCCGTGGGGCAGGAGCCAGCCGAGGAAGGGAAAGAGGAGGCCCCTTCCCGAGAAGACCGAGAGAAAAGCCCCGAGCATCAGGCCGTTGGTGAAAAGCAGGTAGGCCGCCGGGAGCCCGGCGGCGACGCCCACGGAAAAGGCCAGGATGCCCACCTGGGCGTTGTGGGTGAAAAGAAAGCCGGCGAAAGTGGAAAGGGCCCCGGCCCATCCCTTTCCGGAATACAGGGTCTTCTCCAGGACCTCCCTCGCCGCCCAGGGATCCCTTCCCGCCGCAAGAGAGGGATCCACGAAGGAATAGAACCACTCCGGCGAGGCCGAGGTGAGCCCCCAGGCCAGGACGATCCCGAGAAGGAAGAAGAAGAGGGCCAGGGGAAACCCCCACTTCATCTTGCCGAGGGCCGCGGGAAAACGGCGGAAGAAGAATTCCGGAACCACCCCCCTTTCCCGGGTCCGGGTGCAGTAGACCAGGAGCCAGGCCCGGGAGGCCAGGGACTCCAGGTATTCCACCAGGGCCCGGTCCATGGCCGCCGCCCGGGCCACCGACAGGCTCGAGAGGGCGACCCTGTAGAGGGAGGGAAGTTCCGCCGCCTCCCCGGGAGCCAGGCTTTTCACCCCCTTGCGGTTGCCCTTTTCCACGATCCTGTCCAGGCGCCGCCAGAGGGTCTCCCTTTCCCGGCGGAAACCCAGGGACCAGGGGATCGAGACATCCCGGCTGTTCTTCATCCCACCCTCTCCCGGGCCTTCACCTCGAAATACGCGGAAAGGGCTTCCAGGACGGCCTTCCCGGGCCTTCCCCGGACCACCCGCACGCCCATGCTCCCCAGCCTGTGGAGGACCTGCTCCCTCTCCCACCGCACCCTGGCGGCCACCACGGCCCGGGCCGTCTCCTCCTTTCCGGAGGGCCGCTTTTCCAGGACATCCTCCAGGCCGGGATCCTCGAAGACCACGAAAACCACCTGGTGCCTGAGGGCCAGGACCTCCACGTTCTCCACCATGAGGGCCGCCATGGCCGGGTCGGTGAATTCCGTGAAGACCGTCACCAGGCTCCTGCGGGAAAGTTTTCCCAGGAGATCCCTAAGCCCCCAGGCGTGGTTGGTCTCTCCCCGGCCGGCCCGGAGTCCCCCGAGAAGGTTCCGGATCCTCTGGAGGTGCCGCGTCCCGGACGCCGGGGGGAGCCAGGGCCCCGGCTTCTCCCCGTAGGCCTGGACCCCGACCAGGTCTCCCTCCTTCAGGGCCGTCCAGCCCATGGTGAGGGCCCCGTGGATGGCGTGATCCAGCCTCTCCAGGCCTTCCAGCTCGTCCCCCATGAGCCTCCCCGTGTCCAGGACGAGGACCAGCCTCTGGTTCCGCTCGAGCCGATACCGGCGGACCACGAGGGCCTGGTGCCGGGCCGAGGCCTTCCAGTCCACCGCCCTGGGGTCCATGCCCGGCACATAGGCCTCCAGGGCGTCGAACTCCCCGCCTTCCCCCCTGAGCGGCAGGGGAACCACTCCCCCGCGCAGCCGGGCCCTGGGTGAAAAAGCCAGGAGCATCTTCCGGACCCTCCGGAGGTTCGGGAGGACCCGGATCTTCTTCCCTTCCAGGGGGTGGCGCCGCGCCAGGCGCAAAAACCCCAGGGGACCCCGAAGGCCGATCCAGACCGCCTCGAGGGCCCCCTCCCCCCGCTTGGGCGCCCCGATCTCCTTCACCAGCCGGCAGCCGCCCGCGAGGAGGCGGAAGCTCTCTTTTTCCCCGCCCTCCAGGGGAGGCGAGGTCTCCAGGAGAACCTCCCCCCGCAAGGAAAAGGGAAGGGGATTCTCCAACTCCAGTTCCGCTTTTACGGAATCCCCCACTCCTGCGGCCCCCCCGCATTCCACCTTGGGGGGCCGGCCCGCCCGGGCCAGGGTCCAGGCGTCCAGGAGGACTCCCCCGGCCAGGGCCGCCCACCAGGCCGCGACCAGC
>CAYQBW010000666.1:0-2160 GCA_964415725.1 uncultured Planctomycetia bacterium | reverse complement strand
CGGCCCCCGAGGGGCTTCCGTGGAGGATGTAAAGATCATGGCCCAGGCCGCCGCCGGCAGGATCCGGGTGAAGGCCGCCGGGGGCATCCGGACCCTGGACCAGGCCTTGGCCCTGCTGGAAGCCGGGGCGGAGAGGCTCGGGACCAGCGGGACCCGGGGGATCCTGGAAGCTCTCTGATTCCGGTCGGACCCGGGGAAGGGCCGAAAGAAGGGAAGGAAGGGAGGCACGCCGTTGGCACTGGAAGTTCGACCCTACCGGCCCGGAGACGAGGAGGCCATCCTGGCCTGCTGGAACTCCATCTTCCCCGATCCGGAGGGACGGATTCCCCCCCGGGACCTGGAGTGGTGGCGCTGGTTCTACCTGGAGAACCCCGTGGGCGGGGAGCCGAGGATCATGCTCGCCCTGGACGGGGAAAAGGTGGTGGGCCAGTATGCGGGCTGCCCGCTTAGGGCGGTCCTCGAGGGAAGGGGGACGGCCGTGGTGGTCCAGGCGGTGGACCTCATGGTCCGTCCCGAATACAGGCGTTTGAACCCTCCCGACGAGGGGGACCAGGTGACCTGTTTCACCGACCTGGTCCGGTGGGGTTGGAAGGCCAGGCGGAGGAAGCCGGGCCTGTTCGTCTACCTGGGGCGCCGCTACTACGAGCGCTGGTGCGGGCCCGGCAAGGATCTCATGACCTACGGGTATGCCGTCCCCGCCTGGAGGATTGGGAACAAGTATCTCGGATACGAAGTGGTGGAGACCACGGAGATCCTCTTCCGGGAGACCGGGGGAGGCGCTTTCGTCCCCAGGCCCGCGGAGACGGACGCCCTGGAGGTGGTTTCCCTGGAGAGGTTCGGGCCGGAGACGGACGAACTCTGGGAGGGGACGTCCCAGGAGTTCCGGTTCGCCCTGGTAAGGGACGCGGCCTACATGAACTGGCGTTTCGCCGGCCGGCCCGGCCGCCCTTACAGGATCTTCCTGGCGCGGGAGAAGGGGAGCGGGAAACCAAGGGGAATCGCGGTTTTCCGGAAAAAAGACTTTCTCGTGCCGGGAACGGGCCTCCTGGCGGATTGGCTCGTGCCCGCCGGGGACGACGAAGCGGCCGAAGTCCTTCTGGGGGCCCTGGAGAAGGAAGCCGTCCGGGGGGGATGCGCCT
Organism: uncultured Planctomycetia bacterium; assembly: GCA_964415725.1. Taxonomy (GTDB): domain Bacteria; phylum Planctomycetota; class UBA1135; order UBA1135; family JALUZX01; genus JALUZX01. The sequence continues at coordinate 1,021 of CAYQBW010000666.1, read as the reverse complement.
TCCTGGGGGCCCTCTTCCCCCCCCTGGATCCCCGCTTTCTCCAGTTCCAGCGGAAGGGGTTCCTGGTGATGGGAACCTCCTACGTTCTCGGGGTGGTCACCTTCTACAGGGACCCCTCCTGGCTCCGGGAGCGCTGGTATTACACGCTTGGGGATTCCGACCTGGTGTGACGCCGGGAGAAAGGAAAGGCACGTGGAGAACCTGGTGATCCGGCCCTACGAGCCGGGGGACGAGAAAGAGATCCTGGCCACTTTCAACCTGGTCTTCCGGGAGGTCTGCGGGGAGGGCTACGTGGACCGGACCCTGGAGGAGTGGCGCTGGGAGTTCCTGGAGAACCCCCGGGGCATGCGGGTCATTCTTGCCGTGACGCCCGAGGGGAAGGTGGCCGCCCAATACGCGGCCGTGCCCATGGCGGCCAAGTCCCCCATCGGGGAGACGACCTTCGTCCACGCCGTGGACTCCATGGTCCACCCGGATTTCCGCAAGGGTCTCAAGAAGCCGGGGCTCTTCGTGGAGGTGGGGCGGGCCTGGTTCGATTACATCCGCGAGCTGGGAAAGGACTCGGTGGGTTTCGGTTACCCCGTGCGCCCGGCCTGGCGGATCGGAAACCGGTATTTAGGATATTCTCTCGTTCGGATCGTGGATTACCTGGTGGCGGAGATCGGGGAGTTTCGACCCGGCCCGGCCGGGGAAGCAGGGGTGGAAGTGGAGACGGCCCGGTCCCTGGACCAGGGGGAGGCGGACCGCTTCTGGGAGGAGTGGTCCCGGGACGTGGAGTGCGCCGTCCGAAGGGACGCGACCTACCTGGAGTGGCGCTATGCCCGCAAGCCCGGGGGAACCTACCGTTTTCTCCTGGCACGGCGGGACGGCGCCCTGAAAGGCCTGGCCGTGCTCCACCCGAGAAACGAGCTGGTCCCGGGAGGGGCGGTCTTCGCCGAGTGGATGGTGCTTCCCGGCGAGGAGGGGGCGGGCCGGGCCCTCCTTTGGGCGGCCCGGGAGGCGGCCCTGGAGGAGGGGCGGG
>CAYQBW010000665.1:0-2163 GCA_964415725.1 uncultured Planctomycetia bacterium | reverse complement strand
GCCCCACGGCGGTCCCGATCCCCACCACCAGCCCGATGAGGACGATCACCAGGTTGCTGGGATCGTTGGGCGAAGGCGGGGGCCAGGCCTCCTGGTTGACCTCGTAATACTGCCGGGAATTGAAGAGCTCCAGGCGGCGCTCCTGCTTCGCCACCAGGGCCTGGATCTCCTCGAGCCTCTGGCGGGCGCTCTTTTCCGCCTGGATCCGCCGGACGTGTTCCTCGTGGAGCTTGGGGAAGAGTTCGCACTGCTTGTCCAGGTCCGCGAGTTGCCTTTTCATCACCTCCAGGCGCTTGCGCTTCTCGCCGATCTGGAGCTTCAACCGTTCCAGCTCTTCCCGCTTGGCCTTCTTGAGGGGATTCGGGACCTCCTTGGAGGAAAGGGCCCCCCTGGTGGCAAGCAGGTTCTTGCGTTGCTCCTCCAGGAGGCGCAATTGTTCTTCGTAGGTCTTCCGCCTGGGATGGCCCTCCTTCATGAGGGAAAGGCGCTGGCGCAGGCGAAGGATCTGGGCTTCCAGGAGGGCGAGGTTCTGGTCGTTCTCCGGAGCGCCCGTGAGCTGGGCTTCCCTCAGGAAAGGCGGGATGCTCTCGTATTCCTTCTGGAGGGTCCGCAACCTCGCCTCCAGCCCCTGGAGATCCGCTTCCTCCTTCCGGATCTGCTCCCTCAGGGCGTCCCGGGCCTTGTAGATCCCGGGGCCTCCCTCCTTCCCGGGCAGATTCATCATCGGATCCAGCCGATTGGCCCGCTCGAAATCGCGAAGATCGGTCAAGGCCCGGTGCCACTTCTCCCGGGCGTCCATTTCCTGCTGGCGCTCCTTGTCCAGGACCGACTGCAGACTCCGCCTGAGGGAAAGGAAGCGGTCCTCCAGCCAGAGGTTCCTGAGCGTGTTGGCCAGGTCGGCCGCTCTCTTGGGGTCCTTGTCGGCGTAGGAAATGCCCAGGATCCCCCCCGCCCCCGGGGTTCCCCCCGAGCGGATGGGGTAGACCTTGACTCTCCCGAGAACGGCCTTGATGCGGGCCCGGAGGGCCGGATCCTCCGGGTCGGCGGAGAAGAACTCGGGCCACTTGAGGGCCCGGGCGGCCTTGAGGATCATCCGGGGGCTGGCCAGGGTATACCTGGCGTTCTCCACGATCCCCGCCATCGGATCCTCGCCCGCCTTGGGAACGGGTCTGCCCTCGAGGCTGATGTCCTTGATCTCCACCCGGGTCTCGGCCCGGTAATACCGGGGAATCATGAAGGAGACCAGGGCGCCCACGCAAAGCCCGAGCAAGGCCAGGGGAACGATCAGCCACCGCCTTCTGCGGAGGATTTCCAGGAGAAACCGGGCCTGAAGGCCCGGAAGGCTGAAATCCAGTTCCGCCATGCGTCTTAGCCCGGTCCGCCCGAGGGAATCAGAAGATCCCCCCGTAGTAGTAGTTGTTGTCGCCCTTCAACCAGCGATAGCTCCAACCCAGGGTGACCACGCCGAAAGCCGTCTGGAAGAGGCTCTGGAAGGGGTAGGTCAACCTGGAGAGGAAATTGCCCACCGTCCCCAGGAACGTGGGCGGCACATAGATGATATCGTCCTCTTTGATGTTGATGTTGTAGCCGGAAAAACCCTTTTGGATGATCTCTCTCACGTTCACGGTGATCACCAGGGGGTGGGTGGGATCGGCCCGGATCACCTTGACCTTGCCCAGGTTGGCCACGGGCGTGGGATCCACCATGGCGATCACGTCCAGCACCGTCATGTCCCCCTTGGTGAAGATCTGGACACCCTTGCGGCGGACTTCGCCGAAGACGAAGAAGACCTTGCCGCCCGTGTTGAGAATCCGGACGGACAGGTCGATCTTGACCTTGTAATAGGTGGAAAGCTTCTGCTCGATCAGGCTCTCGATCTGGCGTTCCGTAAGGCCCTCCACGGGGATCCGCCCCACCAGGGGAACCCAGATGGTGCCGTCGATGGCCACGGTCTGGGCCTGGTTGAGGAGGGAAAGTTCTTCGTCCGTGGCGGCCAGCCCCAGCATGGCCGGGTCGAGGTTGACGTAGATGGTGTCCCCGAAGGCGGCGTAGTTCTCCGCCTGGGCGTCTCCCCGGGCCCTCCGTCCCAGCCCTCCGCCGGGGGGAACCAGGAGTTGCTGGAGTTCCATGTCCTCGTGGACCGAAGAGCACCCCCCCAGCCCC
>CAYQBW010000664.1:0-2164 GCA_964415725.1 uncultured Planctomycetia bacterium | reverse complement strand
GGGAAGTACAGGCTGATCCTCCGGGCGGGGCCCCAGGTCCACGACAACGACCACGAATTCCACTATCCACCCCTCGATATCGGCCCCGGAAAGAAGCGCATGGACCTGGAGATTCCAGCGGGCGTGATGCGCATCCGGCTTTTCCGGCCCGACGGCGCGCCGGCGGCCCACAGGAACCTCCTCCTCAAGGGACGGGGGAGCGACCCTTCGGGCAGGGTGAAATACAAGATCTCGATCTCCGCCTGGACCGACCGCATGGGAAGAGCGAGCTTCCGGTACCTTCCGGAGCTGACCTACGAGTTGAGGACCCGTGAGTTCTCCACCCAGGTGACCTTGGAGGGAGGAAAAGAACAAGAGATCAAGCTCCCATGATGGCCCTCCGGGGGGGGAGCCCGTTGCAGGAGGAAACCTCAAGATCGAGCTAAGGCGACGGCTAGTTTTACGACCCCCGAGGGGGTGTGAATGCTGGAAGTCGGCCCGGCTCGGTCCCAAGCTTCCCGTTCCCAGCATCTCGTGGCCGTCTCCCCGGGGAAGCCTGGGCAGGAGGGTTGTGCAAATCTAAAGTTCAAGTTAGGATTTGCACAACCCCGGCCGAAGAGAAAGAAGCATGATCGAGCGCCACATGGCGAAAGAGCTGGCCAGGTGCGCGAGGGAGTTCCCCGTGGTCACTCTCCTGGGCCCCCGCCAGTCGGGGAAGACCACCCTCGTCCAGGCGGCCTTCCCCGGGATGTCCTACTTTTCCCTGGAAGACCCCGACACCCGGATCGCGGCGGATTCCGATCCCCGGGGATTCCTGGGCCAGGCAGGGAAAGGCATGATCCTGGACGAAGTCCAGCGCCTTCCCAACCTGCTTTCCTACATCCAGGGGATCGTGGACAAGGCCCGCAAACCAGGACGGTTCATCCTCACGGGAAGCCACCAGCCCAGCCTCAACGAAGCGATCAGCCAGTCCCTGGCCGGGCGGACCGCCATGCTCGCCTTGTGGCCCTTCTCCCTCGGGGAACTCCGAAACTACAAGACCGACTGGGGGGCCTTCGAGCTGATCGTCAAGGGTTTCTTCCCCAGGCTCCACGAGGAAGGCCTGGATGCCCGCAGGTTCTTCAACGGCTATGTCCAGACCTACCTGGAGCGCGATGTGCGCGCCCTGGTCAACCTCCGGGATCTCACACGCTTCCAGAATTTTCTCCTCCTCTTGGCGGGACGGGTGGGCCAGGTCGCCAACTTCACCTCCCTTTCCAACGACACGGGTGTTTCCGCAACGACCATCAAGAACTGGCTGAGCGTGCTGGAAGCCTCTTTTGTCGTCTTCCGTCTTCCGCCTTTCTTCCGGAATATCAAAAAACGGGCCGTCAAGTCGCCGAAAGTCTATTTCACCGACGTAGGCCTGGCCGCTTTCCTTCTCGGCATCCACACCGAAGAACAGGCTGCCCGCGACCCTTTGCGGGGCAATCTCTACGAGAACCTGGTGATCACAGAAATCCTCAAGGGCGCCCTCAACAGGGGATCGAGGCCGGAGGTCTATTTCTTCAGGGATTCCCACGGCTGGGAAGTGGACCTCCTGATCAGGGAGAACGGCGTCCTCGTGCCGGTGGAGATCAAGTCCGCCGCCACCTTCTCCCCGGATTTCCTGAAGGGGATCGAGAAGTTTCGGGCCCTCGGACTGGACCGCGTCGCCCCGGGCGCCGTCCTCTACAACGGAGAACAGACCTTCCAAATCCGGGGAACCCGAATCTTCAATCCCCTTCGCGTGGACGATCTCTGGGAAACCTTGACTTCAAGAAGTAAGTCTTCCGAAAACCCTTAATCCTGAGGATCCAGTAGGAGTGATAGGGGAGGAGTCTTCTCCAGATCCTCCCACGCAACCCCGCGAGAGGTCTTCCTCCCTCGCCAGCCGCGAGTCCCGGTTTCCAAACCCGGCCCTCTTCCCTCCCCGGCTCCTTTCCGGGCCTTTCCCCTTCCTCTCCGCCGGGCCAAGGCCCCTTTTTCCGGTTTTTCCGGACATTTCCCGGACACAAAGGAAGAAGACCTCGCCATTCCCCCTCCACCCCCTCTTTTCCCCGGCGAAAAGGAGAGTTATCCTGCCTTTCTCGTTCGCCCTGGACGAAAGGGGAAAAGCCATGGCGGACTCCCCGGACAAGAGCCCCCTGAAGGGTTGGCCCCCCAT
>CAYQBW010000663.1:0-2169 GCA_964415725.1 uncultured Planctomycetia bacterium | reverse complement strand
GAGGGAGGGGGCGGATCCTTTCCCGGAGGGGGGGAACCGTAGAATCCTCGTTGAAGTTTCCCCTCGAGTGGGGCTATAAGAGGGCCCGGCCGGAGAGATCGAATTGAACCAGCGGGGGCGTTCCACGGGTCAGCCGGGCGCCCTTCCTTATTTTTTGCAGTGCGCGGGGTTTTCCCCGATCCTTGGTTGCAACAAAGAGATCATGGAGTCGTGCCGATGGACCAAGTCGCTCCCGAACTTCCCCAGATCGGCCCGGGTGATTTTCTTGGCCTGGACGAACCATGGAACGATCCCGAGAAGGCTCGTTTCGTGGTCCTTCCCGTTTCCTATGAGAGAACCACCACCTATATCAAGGGAACCGCGGGCGGGCCCCGGGCGATTCTCGAGGCCAGCCGGCAGGTGGAACTCTTCGACGAAGAACTCTGGAAGGATTTCAGCAAGGTGGGGATCACCACCTATCCCGAAGTCCTCTTCGACGCTCCTCCCCAGGACCTGGCCCAGCACCTGGAACAGGAGGTGGCCGAACTCTTCCGGCGGGGAAAGAGGGTCTTGATGCTCGGCGGAGAGCATTCCATCTCCCTGGGGCCGGTTCGGGCGGCCGCCCGGTATTGGCCGGACCTGACGGTTCTCCAGCTCGACGCCCACGCCGACCTCCGGGAATCCTACCAGGGCACTCGTTTCGGCCATGCCAGCATCGCCCGCAGGATCATCCAGGAATGTCCCATCACCCAGGTGGGGGTCCGTTCCCTTTCCGAGGAGGAGGCGGATCTCGCGGACAAGGGCAATGTCACGACCCTGATGGCCCGGGACGTCCTGGCGGGGGATTTGAAGAAGGAAATCATTCCCCAGATCCTGGAGTCCCTGGACGAGCACGTGTACATCACTTTCGACGTGGACGTCTTCGATCCTTCCTTCTTTCCCGGCACGGGAACTCCCGAACCGGGCGGGTTGGGTTGGTACCAGGTCTGCGACATCCTGCGGGCCGTGATCCGCGAGAAGGACGTGGTGGCCATGGACATCGTGGAGACCGTGCCCTTGAGCGGGCACTTCGTCTCGGAGTTCGCCGCGGCCCGGCTGGCCTACAAGTTCATCTGTTATACGGCGCAACACCAGAAGCTGGGGCAGATCGTCACGGGGAAATGACGTGGAGATCCTCCTGGTCGAGGATGAGCGGTCCATTCGGATCACCCTACGGGACGACCTGGAGAGGGCGGGGCACCGTGTCACCGCCTTCTCCGACGGGAGGAAGGCCCTGGAGGCCCTGGAAGAGCGGCGCTTCGACTGCGTGATCACCGATATCCGCCTTCCCGGGCTGGGGGGGATGGAGATCCTCAAGGCCGTCAAGAACATCGATCCCTCCACGGAAGTCATCGTGATCACCGGTTACGGAACGATCGAGCAGACCGTGGAGGCCATGAAGGCCGGGGCCTACGACTACATCCAGAAACCCTTTCCCAACGAGGTGGTGGTGGAGAGGGTGGCCAGGATGGACCGTTACCGGGGCATGGAGGAGGAACTGGAGAGGCTCCGGTCCCGCCTGGAAGGGCCCGATCTCTCCAGGCGGATCGTGGGACGCTCCCGGCCCATGCTGGCCGTCCTGGACCAGCTGGCCACCCTGGCTGCAAGCGAGGCCACGGTCCTTCTGGAAGGGGAGTCGGGGACGGGGAAGGAAGTGGTGGCCCGGGCCGTCCACTCCCTCTCCCCCAGGGCCGGCGGGCCCTTCGTGGCCGTCTCCTGCGCCGCCCTCCCGGAAAACCTGATCGAGGACGAACTCTTCGGCCACGAGAAGGGAGCCTTTACGGACGCCCGGAAGATCAGGAAAGGGCGCTTCGAGCTGGCCCATGGAGGCACGCTCTTCCTGGACGACGTGGACGACCTTCCCCTCCCCATCCAGGTCAAGCTTCTCAGGGTCCTCCAGGAGCGGGAGTTCGAGAGGATCGGCGGGGAGGAGACGGTGAGCGTGGACGTGCGGATCGTCGCCGCCACCAAGGCGGACCTGAAGGAGAAGGTCAAGGAGGGCCAGTTCCGCGAGGACCTCTACTACAGGCTCAACGTCCTTCCCCTGCGGCTCCCCCCCCTGCGCGAAAGAAGGGAGGACATCCCCCTCCTGGTCCGGCACTTCATCCGGAAATACGGAGGGGGGCGCGAATACGTGGTTCCCGCCGAGAC
>CAYQBW010000662.1:0-2169 GCA_964415725.1 uncultured Planctomycetia bacterium | reverse complement strand
CCCGACGTCACGAGTCCGGATCTCCGATCCGGCCTCGTTCCGGCGGGGGCTACAAGACATCGCTACCTGGGGGAAGGTCACGATTTTTTTAGGATTTTCGAAGGTCAGGGACTTTTGTCGTTACCGTCACTTGAGAGGAACCCACCGGACATGAAAACCTTCTTCCGAAACAAGGAATCCCTCGCGAGGACCCTGGTCCCGGTCCTTCTTCTTTCCGCCGGTTGCGTCACGAGAGAAAAGGCGGAAAAAGCCAAGACAGGAAACCTCATGATCTCCAATGCCTCCCTCTCCGTCACCTGGAGCCCGGAAGAGGGCGCCCTCCAGGTACGGGCGGGGGGAGGGGGAATCCTCCTGGAGGCCCCTCTCGGGCCGGGACCGTGCCTGAAGATCGACCTGGCTCACCCCGTCTTCGGCCCGGGAAAGGCCCTGGAGATCTCCCGCGGCCCGGGAAGGACCGACAGGCTTGCTCTCTATGGGGACCTTCCCTTCCTCTTCCTCCAGCCCATCCTGCGGAACCCTTCGGAGAGGAGGCGGAACATCCGGGAGGTGACCCTCCTGGAAAAAGCCCGGGTTCTCCCGGCCGTCCCCGCCGGGCGACTCAGGGCCCTGGGCACGGCGGGGCTCACCGAAGTGGACGGCCACCCGGGGAGCTACACCTTCCTGGCCCTGGCCGAGCCGAAGACCCGGCACGGCCTGGTCGGAGCCTGGCTCACCTGCGACAAAGGCGACGGAGTGGTCTTCTCGGGGCAAGGCCCGGGCGGCGCGGCCTGGATCACTCCCCGGATCGATTACGGCAGACTGATCCTCGAGCCCGGCGCCGCCGGGGAGGGCGAGACCTTCCTCCTCGGCTGGTTCGCCGACGCGCGCCTCGGCCTGGAGAAATACGCCGAGCTGGTAGCCCGGAACTACCGGATCCGGCTCAGGCCCCAGCCCGACGGCTACTGCACCTGGTACAGCAGGCCCTACGGGAAAGCCTGCGACGAGAAACACATCGCCGAACTCGCCCGGTTCGCCCGCCGGACCCTCCGGCCCTTCGGCTTCCGGTTCATCCAGATCGACGACTCCTGGCAGGAAGGCAAACGCCGCAACGGCCCGGCCAAGGTCTTTTTCCGCCACAACCCCAAGGGGCCCTATCCCCACGGCATGAAACAGACGGCGGAAAGACTCCGCTCCCTGGGATTCACCCCGGGGCTCTGGTGGATGCCCTTCGCCGCGGACCGGCGGGATCCCTTCTTCGCCGGCAAACAGGACTGGCTCGTCCGGGCTCCCGGGGGCGAACCCTACGTCACCGCCTGGGGCGGCGTCCCCCTGGACGTGACCTTTCCTCCCGTGCGGGACTACATCGCCCTCCTGGCCCGAACCATCGCCAAGGACTGGGGCTTTGGATACTTCAAGATGGACGGCCTCTGGCTCGGGACCGCCACGAAACAGATCTACGTCAACGACGCCTACCGGCCCGACGACGACCTGGGAAAACCGGTGGTCCACGACCCCGCCGTCACCCCCATCCAGGCCTACCGGATGGGGCTGAAGCTCATCCGAAAAGCGGCGGGCCCCAAGGTCTTCTTCCTGGGCTGCAACGTGAGCCAGAACATGCGCACCCTGGGGGCTTCCTTCGGCCTGGTGGACGCCATGCGCATCGGCCCCGACAACGGCCCGGGCTGGAAGGCCCTCCTCAGGGGCCCCTGGCACGGATCCAACCGCTACTTTCTCCACCGCCGGGTCTGGTACAACGACCCGGACCCTGTCTACCTGCGTCCATCCATGCCCCTGGAACACTGCCGCCTCCTGGCCTCCTGGGTGGCGATCTCGGGCCAGCTCACGGTCTTCAGCGACTGGCTCCCCGGCCTGCCTCCCGAACGCCTGGAGATCGCCAGGCGCATCCTGCCCAACCACGGGGGGTACGCCCGGCCGGCCGACCTCTTCGAAAGCAAAATCCCCAGGATCTGGGTCCTCCAGGATTCCCGCTCCGGGGTAAACAGGGTGGTCCTGGGCCTTTTCAACTGGCGGGAAAAGAAAGGGATCTCCCTCCGCTGTCCCATGGAGAAGCTGGGCCTCGACCCCAAGGCGGCCTGGAGGGCTTTCGATTTCTGGGGGGACCGCTTCCTCCCCGCCTTCCGGGGGACCCTCTCGGCGGCCCTCCCCCCGGGTGCCTGCAAGGTCCTGGCC
>CAYQBW010000661.1:0-2171 GCA_964415725.1 uncultured Planctomycetia bacterium | reverse complement strand
TCTCACTTCCTTCTTTTCCGCCAGGTGCACCTGGCGGAAAAGAAGGAAGTGAGACCCGTGGAGGTCCGGCGGATCCTGACGGACCTGCTGGAGCTTGGAAAGGAGAAGCCCAGGCTGGCCTTCCACGTGGGATACGCCCAGGCCTACCTGGGAATCGAGGTTCCGGGGAAGTTCCTGGACCTGGAGAAGGACCGGGCCGCCCGGCGCTGGTATCTCTTCGGCCAGCTCAGGGCCCACGACAAGAAGGGCGAAAAGGAGTGGGTCGCCGGGTTCCTGGAGGACAAGCACGTCCTCTACGATCTCTTGCGGGAGCCCGGAATCGCCTGGGGCCTCCTGCCCCTTCTCATGCGGACCTATTTCTGGGAGGGCGACCTGGAAGGGGCTGTTTCCGCCCTAGAGTATCTATCCCTGGCGACGGGGGGGGATGAGGAAGGGGGCGGCACCAGGGAGCTGGTCCAGGCCGCCTTGACGGACCTTCTCACCCGGGTGGAGCGCCGGAAGGAGCCCGAGGAAGGCCTGGCGAACCGGGAGATCCTCCGCAGGTCCCGGGCCGTGGCGGGCTTCGACGAACTCCCGCCGGAGGTGAAGGCCAGGTTCGAGCTGGCCGAGGGGCGGTCCTACCTGGAGGCCTGCGAGTGGGAGGAGGCCGAGGAGAGGTTCCGGAAGGCGGCGGAATTCCGCCCGGACGTGCCGAGGCTGGCTTCCCTGGCCTGGACCCACCTGGCCTGGTCCAGGATGCAGGCCAGGAACACGGGGGAAGTCCTTCCCCGCGCCGAGCGGCCCGGCCGGGAGGAGATCCTGGAACTGCTGGACGAGGCCTGCAAGGACCCCGGGAAAGGGGCCTTCGAAGCCTTCTACACGCGGGGCATCCTTCTCTACGAGGCGGGCAAGTTCCTGGAAGCGAAAAAGGACTTCGAGGCGGCCCTGGGCCTCTCCCGGCGCGCCGAAGGGGTCGACCCGGACACGACGGCGTCGATCCGGTTCTACCTGGCCGCGTCGATCCTGGCCTCGGGCCAGGGGGGCGAGGCGAAGAAAGCGGCCCACCTGATGGACCAGGCCCTGGACCGGGTCAAACCGGACCTGGAGACCTTCTATACGGTCCATGAGACGCTCAAGTCCATCGACAGGGACGTGGCCTTGAAGTTTCTGGACTCGGTGGACGTGGGGAGGGGGACCTCGCCGGACAACCTCCTGATGGTGGCCCTGGAATACATGGGGTTGGGGGAGGCCGAGCCGGCCCGGGCGGCGGCGGCCCGGGTGCTCCAGGTGGCCAACTCCCTGGACCAGCGGATCGAGGCCCTGAAAGTGAGCCTCATGGCGGCGAACATGACGGGGAAGAGCGGCGAGGCCCGGGAGGCCTTCGAAGCCCTCCGGGACCTCCTGGAGAAACGGGGCCGGTTCGAGGACCTGGAAAAGATCCTGCTGGACGAAAACCTGGTGGGCCAGGCCCTGGACCACATCGAGATCAAGTGCGAGCTGATCGACATCTACGAGGAGATGGAGGGCCGGGAGGCGGACAGGGCCCGGCTTCAGCTGGCCGTGGCCCGTTCGCTCAAGGCCAAGAAGAACGTGGAGAACCTGAAGTCCTCCCTGGCGATCCTCAAAGAACTCGAACTCTCCTACCCGGAACTCGCCAAAGAGGAACTGGACCTGGTCCAGAAGCTCCTGGAGCTGGGCGAAGGGGAGGAAGGGGAGGTCCCGGCCGAGGGGGATCCAAGGAAATCCATGGAAGGCCTGGCCCGGAAGCTGGGGCGCCCGCCTTTCTTCATGGTGATCGGAGGGAACGAGAGGCAGAGAAAGCACCTGGACCGGTTCGAGGAGCTGAAGGCCCAGTGGGGGTTCCAGGGAGAGTGGATCATGGCGAACTACACCTCCCCTCAGCGGCCGGTGAAGGCCCTGGAAGCCAGGCTCAAGAAGGGAGAGATGGACGGGCTTCTTCTCTTGCACTGGAACCGCCACGAAACCACCGAGCCCGCCCTGGCCCTGGCGAGAAGCTGGAAGAAGCCGGCCCGGACCCTCTACTACGCCGGCTTCACCAGCCTCCAGGAGGCCCTGGCCCTGATGGCTTCCCAGACCCTCTCGGCCGGGGAGATGGAAGACAAACCCGGGGAAGAGGAAAACCCCAAGCCCAAAGGCAAAGGGAAAAGGAAGACAGGTCCCAGGAAGAAGGC
>CAYQBW010000660.1:0-2179 GCA_964415725.1 uncultured Planctomycetia bacterium | reverse complement strand
GGAGTGCACTCCTTTTCGGACCTCTTTTCGGACATCCTGGTCCTGTTGGGCTTGAAGGTGGGCCGGGCTCCTTCGGATCCCTCCCACCCTTACGGCCATGGAAGGTTCGAGAGCCTGGGGGCCTTGGCCGTGGGAGCCATCCTCACCGTCGTGGCCGGAGGAATCCTCCTGGACGCCCTGGGCGACGTCTTTTCCGGGAAGACCGGCAACCCCGGTACGGGAGCCTTGCTCGTGGCCATCCTCAGCCTGGCGGTCAAGGAGGGTCTCTACCAGTGGACGGCCAAGGCGGCCCGGGCCCTGAAGAGCGAACTGCTCCTGGCCAATGCCTGGCACCATCGCTCCGACGCCCTCTCCTCCCTGGCCGTGCTCGCCGGCCTGGCCGGCGCCAAGGCGGGAGCGCCCGTCCTGGATCCCGTGGCGGCCATCCTGGTGGCCCTCCTGGTGGCTCACGCTGCCTGGGGAATCCTGAGACCCGCCCTTGGAAAACTCACCGACGAAGCCTTGCCGGAGGAGGAGATCCAGGGACTTCTGAAGGAAGCGGCCCAAGTCGAAGGGGTCAGGGACGTCCACGATCTGCGGGCCCGGTGGATGGGAGGCTTCCTCCTGGTGGACCTCCATGTGCTTGTGGACCCAAGACTCACCGTGAGCGAGGGACACCGGGTGGGGGAAGCCTTGAAAAAGGCCCTGACCGGGAAAGTCCCCCACCTGGCCGATGTGATCGTCCACGTGGAGCCCGAGGAGCACGGGGGCCAATTCGACCTGGGCCCTTCCCGCAAAGAAGTGACCAGGATCCTGGAAGGAGTCTTGGCGGGCCGGGAGGATATCCAGGGCTGGGAGATCCTCTGCCTCCACTACATGAACGGGAAGGTCTCCCTGGATCTCCTCTTGCGGTTCCCCCCCTCCTGGCCCCTGGCCCAGGCCCGGCAAAGGGCGGAAGAGGTGGAAGAGGAGATCAAGAAAGCCCTCCCGGCGGGGGTGGTCCGGGTCTTCCTGTAAGAAAGGCCCCCGGGGAAAGGGGGGCTCAGAACTTCAGGTTCTCGTGGGGAACCGCGTAGAGAACCACAGTGAGAACCAGGCAGACCAGCACCGCCCAGGCCCAGGTCCGGGCCTTCTTTTGCGAAGTCTTCTCGGGATCGGGAGCGAGGAAGGAAAGAAGAATCCACCACAGCAGGATCAGGCCCGTCTTGGTGTCGGTCACGTCCCGGCCGAAGGGCCAACCCTCCCACCAGGTGCCGAAGACCTTGCGCTCCACCAGCATCCCCAGGGGAAGCCCCCCGAGGAAGATGAAGAAGGTGGCCCACTTCACCATCCGGGTCGCCGAAAGCAGGGAGGCCCCCTTCGCCAGGTAGACCAGGCACCGGAAGGCCACCAGCAGGAGGAAGACAAGGCCCAGGAACATGGCCCCGATGTGGGCCAGGAGCAGGAGATGGCTCACCCCGCCCTTGCAAGTGACCTCGAATTCTCCGCTTTCGGGAAACCGCAAATGCCCCCCATCGGGCGCCGCCAAGAGAAAGTGGTAGCGGATTCCCTTGCCCGGCCCCAGGAAGGGGAGCTCGGCCTGGAAGAAAGAGCCTTTGCCGGCCCCGCCTTCCTTGGGCTTCATGGGAAGGGCGTAGACCTTCTTCCCCCCCGCCGGCATCCAGACCAGCCGGGGCGGGGAAGAAAGGGGCCCCCTCGCCTCCAGGAAGATGGGGATCTCCCCCTGGCCGGCCTTGACCTTGGGCTGGACGTGCCGGACCTGGAGACCGGCCCGTTCGAGAACCCAGGTTCTTGGAGCCCGCTTGCATCCGCCTCCCGCCAGGAAGGGAAGCAAAAGGGAGAGGGTGAGAAAATTTCTTTTCCAAGAGCGGAGTGAAGCCACAGAAACCTCCAGAGCGCGCTTACAAAGCCCTAACCCCCGCCGGGAGGAGGGAACCGGATAGAGGTCTCTAGGCTCAAGGGCCCTTGCGGACAACCACTTTTTCGATCACCGGGGGATTCTTGGGGAGGCCCCGCTTGGGATCCACGATCTCCAGGGCGGCCATCTTGTCGATCACGTCCATTCCCTTGGTGACCTTCCCAAAAACGGTATACCGCTTCTTGTCCAGGTAGAGAGCCTTCTTCAGGACCACGTAGAACTGGCAGGTGGCGGAGTCCGGGTCGGTGTAGCGGGCCATGGCCACGGCGCCCCGCACGTGAG
>CAYQBW010000659.1:0-2185 GCA_964415725.1 uncultured Planctomycetia bacterium | reverse complement strand
AACCCCTCGGCCTCCCGGATCCCGATCCAGATCTCCCCCCCCGAGGCATTCAGCTTGGCTCCCACTTCCCGGGCGATGGGGGACAGGTCTCCCAGGGCGTCCCGCCCCTTGAACTCCAGGCGTTGATCCTCCCGCTTCCCCATGGGGAGAGGATCCATTTTTTCTTGCCCCTTCATCTTTCCCACTCCTCCAGCAGGATCTCCTCGGGCCGAAGGAGGAATTCCCCCAAGGGAAGAGCCCGCCCTTCCGGCTCCATCCGGTCAAGAAATCCTCCATGTATGAGCATGAGCCTCGCTTTCTTCCTTTTCCCAAAGGATTGCTTCAAGCGTTTTCCAGCCTCGAGAAGACGGGCAAAATCTTTCTTTCCCGGCATTGACGAGGTTACTTCCAAGGCCCAGAATCCATTTTCCCCGGCCAAGACAAAATCGATTTCCCAATTATTATCCATCCTGAAGAAGAAAAGCTCCAGGCTTGGGTCTTGGATTGCCTCGGCCAAGGTTTTCTTCGCTTCCCGCAAATGGCGGAAAACAGCGGACTCGAAAGCCTTGGCCATAGCGCCCGAAAGTCCTCCAACATGAAAGGCGGAAACCATCCCCGGATCAGCCGCGTAGACCTTGGGCTGTTTTCTAATCCTGGTCCGAGCCTTGGGCGACCAGGGCTGGAGCCAACGCAAGAGCAGGGAACGCTCCAAGAGCCGGCACCACTTTTTGAAAGTGTTGATCGAAACCCCAAAATCCCGGTTCAGGTTGGACGCATTGAAAATTCCCCCCGATTCCTGAACCAGGAGGGAAAAAAGACGTAGAATGCCTTCCGTGTTTCCAACGAACCGGCCAAGATCCCCGGTTACAGCCTTGGATGCCAAGTCATCGCGGATTCGTCGAATAGCTTCGACCTGGTCCACCTCCAGCCTTGCGTGTTCCGGGAATCCCCCCAGGTGGAGGTAACGCCCGAGGAGAAAGGGGTGGTCCCGAAAAAGGCTTTCCCCGCTCACATCCCCCTTCCCGACGATTCCCAGGAACTCCCGGAAGCTCAGGGGTTCCAGGACATAATCATCCCACCTGCCGACACCGGATTCTTCTTTTCCCTCCTTCAGGATTCCCGGAGATGAATCGGTGACGAGGAACCGATCACCCTTCCTTTTTACGGCCTGCTTCAACCAGGCTGCCCAATCCTTGGCTTTGGCAACCTCGTCCAGGAGAAAAAAACGCGGGGAATTCCGGTCCGTGGACCTGGAGCAGAGGTCCACAACCTCCCGAGGCGAAATTTCCCAGTCCAACCGTTCATCCGAAAAGTCGAAATAGACCAGGTTTTTCAGAGGTACGCCGCCAAGCTCCAGGATGTCCTCCGCCGTCTGGAGGAGAAGGATCGTCTTCCCGACCCGCCTCGGGCCGCGAAGGACGATTGCCCTCTGGTCCTCGGAAAGGAGTTGGCTCTTGAGCTTCCCCTGGAGAAGGCGCCTGTAGATACATCCTTCCTCTTTGGCAGGCCGGATTCCCGGATCCTCCCACCAGGGATTCATTTCCATCAAGACAAGGTCCAACGCCTCTTTGGGCACTCTTTCCCTCCTTCTTTGCCAAGTTGGCAATGCTCTCTAAGTGACATAATATGTTCCTTTTTCTATCTCTTCAATGATCTTTCTGGCTTTTTTATCATTATGTTGACGGGAACTGTCCCGATTTGAGCCACCAAGAGGACCAGAACCCTTGTAGAGTTCCAGCTTTCTCCATTTTGTCGCCTTCTTGCCCCCCTACACGCTCCGCCCGGCGCGGATGATCTTCTGGAGGCGGGCGGTGAGGCGGGCGGCGGTGCGGGGGTGCTTTTCGAGGAGGTTCTTCCTCTCCCCCGGGTCGGCTTCCAGGTCGTAGAGCTGGTAAGGCCTGGACCAGGGCCTGCTGCGGGGGACGCCCCGCCCCCCGGAGCCGCTCCCGGCGATGAGCTTCCACTTGCCCTCCCGGATTGCGAAGGTGCCGTTGACGGAGTGGTGGATCACCGGCGGGCGGGACCAGGCCTCCTCCTTCCCGAGAAGGAGGGGCAAAAAGGAAAAGCTGTCCGGGCCGGCCCCCTTGGGAAGGGGTCCGCCCGAGACCTCGGCGCAGGTGGCCATCAGGTCGCCCAGGCAGATGGTCCTGGCGCATACGCTCCCGGGCCGGATCTTCCCGGGCCAGCGGGCGAGGAAGGGCTCCCT
>CAYQBW010000658.1:0-2197 GCA_964415725.1 uncultured Planctomycetia bacterium | reverse complement strand
GCCGTAGACCAGGTAGTGGAAGGCGAACCAGGCCGCCAGGGGGAGGAGGAACGCCGGAAGGACGGAAAGAAGATTCTTTCCGCCGGGGCCTTTCTCCCGGTCCCGCAGGAGGGCCAGGGCGGCGAGCCAGGCGCCCAGGGCGAAACACTCGGGCCGGGCCCAGCCCGCGGCCGAGGCGGCCAGGACCCCGGCCCAGGGGCGTCTTCCTTCCAGGAAGAGGAGGAAGCCCAGGAGGACGAGCCAGGTGAAGAGGGGGATCTCCATGCCCGAGAGGGCCCCCCAGGCGAAGCGGGGCGCCAGGGCGAGGCCCCCGGCGAGCCAGAGCGCGCCCCAGGGACTGCCCGTGACGGCCTTCCCCAGGCGGGCGGCGGCCCAAAGGGCCAGGAGGGAGAAGAAGGTCCCAAGCCCCAGGGCGGAAGCCACGGGGCCCACGCCCAGGGCCAGGGGGAGGGAGAGGATCAAGGTCCAAAGGGGCGCGGTGGAGCCCGAGACGGGGGCGGCCTGGGCGCCCAGGGAGAAGCCAAGGCCTTCGGCAAGGTTTTTGGCGAAGGCCAGGTGGATCCACCCGTCGTCCAGGGGGATGGAGAGGGCACCGTTCCTGTGGAGGCACTGGAAGGCGAAAAGGAGGAGGACTCCGCCGAAGAGGAGGAGAGCCGCAAGGAAAGGCCGGGTCGTGTCCCCAGGGGTCTTCATCTCGGGGAAGCATACCAGGAGGGCTTCCCTGGGGCCTTGCCCCGCCGCCACGGTTCCCGCCATGATGGCCCTTCCGGATCGTGTTTCCCGGCGGAGAAAGACGAGAAAAGAGGACATGGGACTTTCGGGAAGGCTCGCGGTTTTTGGGTTTCTCCCCCTGGCGTGTCTCCTGGCGGCGGGCCGGGGGGCGGCGGACGTGGTCTACCTGAAGGGCGGGTTCCAGGTGGAAGGCCGGGTGGTGAAGGTGGAAAGACGCCGGATCCTCCTGGAGACCCTTTCGGGGCTCAAGTCCATCCCCCGGGCGCGGATCCTCCGGATCCGGCGCAAGCCCTGGCTTCCCGGGGAGTTCCGAGACCGCCTGGAGAGGGCCGGAAGGAGAAAGGACCTGGCCTCTCTCAAGAGGCTCTTGAAGTGGGCCCTGGAGCCGGGGCGGAAGAAGAAGCTCGCCTCCCTGCTTCCGGGCCTCTACAAGCGGATCCTGGAGCTGGACCCGGACGACGAGGAGGCCCGCAAGGCCCTGGGGTTCGTCCGCTTCGAGGGAAAGTGGGTCACTCCCGAGGAAAAGGCCCGCCTGGAATCGGAGCGGGAAAAGGCCAAGGAGGAGCGCTTCTGGGAGAAGCGGGCCCGGGAGAAGAAGGCCGGCGCTCCCTACGGGGGAAAGCCCCTGGACGAGCAGATCGCGGACCAGGCCGCCTCGGACCGGGCCGACGCCTTCGCCCTGGCCGGGGCCCTGGGCGTTCCCTCGGTGACGGTCCTCTCCAGCCGGCGGATCTCCATCCAGGGGTTTCTCACCAGGGAAGAGGCCCGTTCACTCCTGGAGCTTGGAGAGAGGGCCCTCACTACCTGGGGGCGGGAGATCTTCGAGGACGGGGCCTTTCAGCCTTTTTCGGGGAGGCGCAACAAGTTCCATTTCTACCTGGTCCGCATGCGGGACCTGCCGGACATGGTGGACTACGCGGCCAAGGCCCACGGGGGCATGAGCCCGAGCGACCGGCGTTTCTATGCCGAATGGGGGCTTGGGATCCCTCCCAACGGCTGGGACCACTACTTCGTCATGCCCCTGGAACGAAGCCCCCTGGATGTGAAAGAGCCTTTTATCCTGGCCCTGGCGCGTTCCTGGGCGGAGGCGGCGGCGGACGCCCGGCTCATGCCCTGGATGCCCGAGGGGTTCGCCGTGGAGGCGGCCCGGCGCGTGCTTGGGGTTTCTCCCGTGGTGAAGGTGGAATTCGCCTTGCGAGGGGGGCCCTATTCTTTTACCGACGGGGTGAGGTGGCGCTGGCTGGCTTTGACCCTCGGGAAGATCGGAAAGGATCCTCTCCTCTCCAGCATTTTTCCCAAGCCTGATACGGAGATTACCGTATACGATGTGGCCAAGGCGGCGGGGCTGGTGGAGATGCTCTGGGAGGGGGATCCCCGGGACATCGGCCGGCTGTTGAGGCTCCTGGGATACAAGCACGGCACCCAGCCCTGGGCAGTGAAGAACCTTTTCAACCAGTCCCCGGAG
>CAYQBW010000657.1:0-2200 GCA_964415725.1 uncultured Planctomycetia bacterium | reverse complement strand
TCCGGCTGGGGAACGGGAAGACCCGCTCCCTTCCGGTGAAAAGGCTCCGCCGCCTGGAACCGTTGCCGGAAGGTCGGGGGCTCGTTCCCGGGAAAAAGACCCGGTTCCCCGTCAAGGAAAGGGACGCGCGCAGGTGGGTCCGCCTTCTCTATTCCCCGAAGGGCGCCGAGAGGGAGCGGGGGGAAAGGGAACTGGTCCGCCTGGGCCGCCCCATCCGGGCCCTCCTCCACCTGCTGGTCTGGACGGGGCCTCCCGAGGTCTCCCTCCGGGCCCGCCGGGCCCTGCGGAGGATCGAGGCCCTCCCCTGGGGTCAGCGAATTCCCTGGAAAGGCACCGAGTAGAGGGCCAGGAAGGCCCGGAGAACCACGGCCAGGGTCACCGCCACGGCCAGGATGTAGAGGCCTGTCCCCGCGGCGCCGGAAAGAAGCCGGGCTTTCCGGGAGGAGAGATCCTCCAGGGCCTTCCCGCAATCGGCCAGGCTCTCCTGGAGGCGGCCGGCTTTCTCCCCGGAAAGGAGGAGCCCGGCGCAGGTGTCCTCCAGGTTCAAGGCCCGGACCAGGACCCGGGCGGGGGCGAGACCCTGGGAAAGGGTTCGGCTTCCCTGGGCCAGGCCTTGCTTCAGGCTGGGCGCCGAGACCGAACGGGCGGCCAGGTCCAAGGCTTCGTCCCAGAGGATGCCCGCCCCGTGGAGTTCCCCGAGAAGGAAGAGGGCGCGCCTTTTTTCCCCCAGGAGGAACCAGCTCCCCACAAGGGGCCACCTTTCCAGAGTTCCCCTGCGGCGGGCCCGAACCATGAGCCGGGCCAGGACCAGGAGGCCCAGGTCCAGGGCCGCCCACCAGAGAAAGAAAGAGGTAAGGGCCGGGCCGAATCCCCGGCGGAGCAGGAGGGGGATCTGGAGGGGCGCCAGGGCGAGGTGGAGCACCAGAAGGGGGTAGGCCGCCCGGCCCAGGGCCGCCCGGGCCGCTTTATGTGTTTCCCGGCGGAACCGGGCCAAGGCCTCCAGGCCCTTGGGGAGTTTCCCCACCCTTTCCAGGGCTTCCAGGAAGGCCGCCTCCCCGGGGCTCACCAAGGAGGCCCGGCGGAGAGCGGAGCTGATCTTTTCTCCCGGGGAAAGGGCGGGAGCCCCCAGGGCCGAGGCAAGGGCCTGGTCCGGGGGGATGCCCCGGTCCAGAAGCCAGGAGAGATTTTCCAAGGCTTGGGCCTCTTTGGGGAAAGGCTGGGAAAAAAGCGCCCAGAGCGCGGAAAAGAGTGAGGTTCGGCCCATGACCCCCGGATCCTGAGATTCTTGCTTTCTTTTGCTCCTGGAGCCAGGATGGCGCATGTGCGCGGTCCTTCAAGAGGTCGTTGGAAGGTCGGTGAAAAATTTTTGGAAAGGGGGTTGAAACTGGTGGAAAAGTGTGGATACTCTCTCCTTGCCTGATTGCCTGAAGGACTTCGAGCGACCAGGTTTGCAAGCAGGGACAGGCTACGAGGTGGAGATTCTTCCCCTCCCTAACCGCCCTCTCCTCCTTGTAGCCATCCCCTTTACGTAAGGTTCCCCTCCCCCGGAGGGGAACCTTTTTTATGGGGCCTCCTGGGGGCGCCCCCCGGGATTTTGAGAAGCGTCTGGGAAAAAATGAAGCGAGGAGCCTATGGCTGGGGGGAAAAGAGACCAGGAGCCTGAAGAGAAGCCTTTGGAGGCCAAGGTTCCCCGGGTGGAGCCGCCCGGCGAAGAAGCCCTTTTCAACGAGGCCCAGATCCTCCACCTCCTCAAGGTGGAGTTCGCCCGGGCCCGGCGGTATCGCCAGCCCCTTTCCTGTGCCCTCCTCTCGGTGGACCGCCTGGAGGAGAAGGCGGATCTCCACGGCCCCCGAATCCGGGCGGCCCTTCTCAGGGAGGTCATGCTCTTCTTAAGGAAGGCCGTTCGTGTCTCGGATTTTCTCGGGCTCTACGAGAGGGAGGGGATCCTGCTCCTTCTTCCCCACACGGACCTGGAAGGGTGCCGGACCCTGGCGGAGCGGATCAAGGAGGAGGTGAAGAAGCAGGAGTTCCTCGTGGAGGGCAAGCCTTTCCAGGTGACCCTTTCCATCGGGATCGCCGCCTCCTCGGGAAAAGACCTCCTTTTTCACGACGCCTTGCTCAAGGGCGCCGAACGGGCCTGGTATTTCGCCCAGGACCGGGGCGGTGACTGGGTGGCCGCCTGGGAGGGAGGGGGCGGATC
>CAYQBW010000656.1:0-2204 GCA_964415725.1 uncultured Planctomycetia bacterium | reverse complement strand
GCTGCACGAACTGGCCAGTTCTCTCGGCTGGCTCGCCCCCCAGGAGGAACTGGCCTCCCCCCCCCATCCGGCCCGTTTCGAGGGGCTCGTCACCTGGGCCATGGAAGCCGGTTCGGCCGTTTCCCACGGCTCGGGCTCCCCTCCCAAGGATCTACCCGGGTCCGTGAGCGACCTGGAAGCCTGGATGGACGACCTGGACCGGGACCTCCCCCCCTTGGAGAGCTTCATCCTTCCCATGGGCTCTCCCGGGGCCGCGGTCTGCCACGTGGTGCGAAGCCAGTGCAGGCGGATCGAAAGGGAACTCGTGGCCGTCAGCGGCCGGGAAGGCTTTCCCTCCTGGGTGCTGGCCTGGATCAATCGCCTGGCGGACTACCTCTTCGTCCTGGCCCGCCGGCTGAACCAGGCAGCCGGCCGGGGTGACACCCTCTGGAGGCGGCAGGGGAAGAAGTAGAGGGAGCGTTAGGCCCCTTT
This sequence comes from uncultured Planctomycetia bacterium, assembly GCA_964415725.1. Lineage (GTDB taxonomy): Bacteria > Planctomycetota > UBA1135 > UBA1135 > JALUZX01 > JALUZX01. The sequence goes on along the minus strand of CAYQBW010000656.1, from coordinate 1,733 downwards.
CCGGGCGGTTTCTTCTTGGATTGAGGAAAGAGCTTGGCAAAATGCCCGGCTTTGCACGACAGGCCGTCCCCAAGGAGCCCATGGAGGAGCCATGATCATCCAGGATTCCAAGTTCCAGAAGATGTACGACCTCTCGGAGGAGCAGCTCATGCTGCGCAAGACCATCCGGGACTACACGGAGGAGAACATCGTTCCCCGCAGGGAGGAGCTGGACAAAGAGGGCAAGTATCCCCATGACATCCACAAGGACATGGGCGAGCTGGGGGTCCTGGGCATGGGCATCCCCGACGAGTACGGGGGTCTGGGCATGGGGATGCTGGAGGCGGCCCTGGTCTACGAGGAACTCTCCCGTGGATGCACCGGCGTTGCCACGGCCATCGGGGCCAATTCTCTTGGCAGCGACCCCTTCCACCTTTTTGGGACGGACGAGCAGAAGGCCAAGTATCTCCCCAAGATCGCCGAAGGGGCCGTGGCGGCCTACGCCTTGACCGAGCCCAACGCGGGGAGCGACGTGGGGGGCATCCAGACCGTGGCCCGCCCTGAGGCGGACGGCAAGACCTGGAAGGTGACGGGCCAGAAAACCTTCATCACCAACGCCGGGGTGGCGAGCATCTACACCATCTTCACCCTCACCGATCCCAGCCGCGGCCCCCGGGGCATGACCTGTTTCATCGCCGAGGTGGATCCCCAGAACCTCCCGCCGGGAATCTCCTTCCCCAAGAAATTCGACAAGATGGGCATCAACGCCTCGGAGACGCGGGAGATCCTCTTCGACGGCTTCGAGGTGAAGACGGAGAACATCGTGGGAGGAAAGCCCAACCGGGGCTTTCTCCACGCCATGGGCGTCTTCGACGCCTCCCGCCCGATGATCGGCTCCATGGGGATCGGCCTGGCCCGCGCCGCCTTCGAAGAGGCCCTCAAGTATGCCCACCAGAGGATCCAGTTCGGAAAGCCCATCATCCAGTACCTGGGCCTGCGCGGAATGTTCGTGGACATGTGGCTCACCGTGGAGGGAGCCCGGGCCATGGTGATCGAAGGGGCCCGGCGGGTGGACCGGAAGATCCACCAGGGGACCCGGGAAGACGTGACGGCCTGGTCGGCCATGGCCAAGCTCATGGGAAGCGAGGCCTCCCGCATCACCCTGGACGCCCTCCAGAGCACAGGCGGCTTCGGCTACATGAACGAGACCCCCTTCCCCAAGATGGTCCGGGACCACAAGATCCTGGAGATCTACGAGGGAACCAACCAGATCCAGAGGGAGCAGATCGCCCTCCAGGTCCTCAAGGAATTCCAGAAGAAGGGTACGGCCGCCCCGCCGGAGGCGGAGGAAGCGGCCGGGAAATACGGGGCCTCGGGGGGAAAGACGGCGGCCCTTGCCTGGAAGGTCATCGACGCCACCTTGGAGCAGGCCCGCCTGGAGGAGGCCGGGGAGGAACCTCTCACGGCCCGCCAGGACCTGGTCTGGCTCATGGGCGAGATGGCGGCCTTCGCCGAGGCCTCCCGGGCCCTGGCGAAAGCCTGCGGGAAATCGGGCGACCCGGAAGGACACTGGATTCCCACCCTGGGCGAAGTCTACGCCAGGGAATCCCTGCTGAAAGTGGCCGCCCGGGCGGAGAGGGTTCTTAGGGGCGTCCGGCCCGGGGCCATCGAAACGGCCCGGCCCGTCCTGGAACAAGCCAGGAGCGCCGCCGACGGGCTCTACCTCCTCAGGGACAAGCTCGGCGCCGTTCTCC
>CAYQBW010000655.1:1899-2205 GCA_964415725.1 uncultured Planctomycetia bacterium | reverse complement strand
GTGGTGGAGAAGAAGTGAGGGCCCGGGCTTTCTTCCGGAAGAGGTAGAGGAGAAAGGCCCAGGCGGCGGCCAGGGGAAGGAGGCTCAGGAGCCCGGGAAGGCCGAAGAGGAGGCCCAGGTTGGATGCGCCGCCTTTGACGGCGGGGTTCCTGGGATTGCAGGTGGAGGGGGGGAACTTTTTGTCGAACATGGCCCGGAGCTTGGGGTCGGGGATGAGGAGCTTCCGGCCCCAGGGCCAGTAGAAGACGAGGGGGGCGCCGTCGGGGCGGCGGTCGTCCACGGACTGCACCTGGTCGGCCAGGTCCC
>CAYQBW010000655.1:0-1889 GCA_964415725.1 uncultured Planctomycetia bacterium | reverse complement strand
CCCGAAAAGAAGGCCGGGACCAGGTAGTCGATCCAGGGACGCGGCCGGCCGGCGGCGGGATCGCCGGAAGGGACCTGGGGGTTGACGGATACGGCCATGAGCATCATGGCCGCCGAGAGGGCGGCCAGGGCCTTGACGAGCCCCCGGGCGCGGTCCATGACCAGGGAGAGGGGCCAGGCCAGAAAGAGGATGGCCGGGGCGAAATACCGGACTCCGCAGGTCCAGCCGCCGTGCCAGCCGTTGAAGACCCAGAGAAAGGCGAAGTGGTAGGCGGCGACGAAGAGAGACACCAGGACGGGGGCCTTGAGGCCTTTGCGCCAGGCCGGAAAGAACCCGAGCACTCCGGCCAGGAGCACGGGCGAGGAGAAGAAGAGGCCCCGGTAGGGACCGAAGGTCGTCTCCCAGAGGACGTGGAGGGTGGGGGGGACGAAGATGCCGCCGGCGGCGCCCTTGGTGGCGAACATCTCGGGAGGCCTGCTGTAGGGGGTCCGCCAGGGCGCGCCCAGGAGGATCCAGTGGTAGGCCGCCAGCGCCAAGAGCGGCGGAAGGGCCCCGGCGAGCATGGCCTTCCAGCGGGTCTTCCCGCCCCGGGAGAGGGCGAGGATGCCTATGGCCGCGGCGGCGGGCAGGGCCAGGTATTCGACGAGCACCGAGAGACCGAGGAGGGCGCCGATCCAGGCGCCCTTTTTTTCGGTGCCTGGGATCTCGCCCAGGGCGAAGACGAAGGCGACCCAGAGGAAGGCCGCGGCCGTGGCGTGGCCGAGATACAGGGTGGAGAGCGGCAGGAGCAGGGTGCCCGTGAAGGCGGCGGCGGTCGCCCAGAGGGCGGGGGACGCCCGGTTTCCGGCGAGCCGGAAGGCCAGCCGGAAGAACCAGGTTGCCGCCCATGCCAGGGGAAGAATGGTGGTGAAAAGGTTGACCGCCCAGGCGCCCCAGGTGAGGCCTTGATTGCCGGCGGCGATCTCACCGGCGCTCCCCCAGTAGAGGAGGGCCCAGACGGGGGCGCCGAGAAGGGAGAGGCCCGGGGCCTTGTAGGGGATCCAGCGGCCGCCCCACTGGACCATGTCGCCCGAGTTTTCGTGGTAGGCGGAGCAGTCCAGGGTCCCTCTTTCCGCGAGGGCCCGGGTGAGGTCGAAGCGGGCGTTGACGGCCCAGGATCCGCCCTGGACGAACCACGCGCCGGTGAGGAAGACCAGGACGAAGACGATCCGGGTGAGGGCCTTGGGGGGAAGGGTCCCGGTCATGGTCCGCGGCCCTCCTGGAGATCGAAGACGTAGATCGTATACCCGAGAAGCGCCTTGGGCCGGCGGTTCCGGAAGGGGGCGAAGGCGTCCCGGCCGGGAGGCCAGAAGGCGGTGCCGTTCATGAAATACATCCTGCCCCAGAGAAAATTGGCGCTCACCGCCAGGTAGCGGCTTCGAAAATAGGGGAACTGGATCTTGGGGCGGCCCCGGGCGTCCTTGTCGGCCAGGACGCGGACGGGGTCGTTGTAGGCGATGCCGTAGACCTGGGGCGGCACCCTTCCCCAGTAGGCCAGGTCGAGGGAGGGGATCCCTTCCTTTTTCATGTAGTCCTTCAAGGCGACCAGGTCCTGGCCCCAGTCGAGGTTGGAGTCGAGGAGGTACTTGTGCCCGTTGGAGGGGCCTCCCGAGAGGAGGTTGAAGAAGGGCAGGTAGTGGGGGTGGACCCAGGCGAGGGCGGCAAGCCGCCAGGCGGCCCCGGCAAGGGGCGCGAGGCGGAGTGGGCTCGGGGGCCCGGGGGCGGCGAGAATCCTGCCGATCCAGATTCCAAGGAGGGGAAACAAAAAGAGGACGTAACGGATCCCGATGTTCTTGTGGGAGGCCAGGGAGAAGAAGAGGAAGAGAGTGATTCCCGTGGCGACGTAGGGG
>CAYQBW010000654.1:0-2207 GCA_964415725.1 uncultured Planctomycetia bacterium | reverse complement strand
CCAGGCCTACCTCCAGGTCTTTCCCTGGCCCCATCCCGTCTCCCTCCCCGACCTGGGCGCCCGGGTGGAGAAAAGAGCCCGCCTCCTCCAGAGAAGGACCTGGGTCCGCCGGGAAGACCGCCCCTTCCGGACGTGCTCGGAATTCCTCAGAACCCGGGAAGGGGAACACCTGGTCTTCCGCTCCAGGAAAGAGGACTCTCCCGGGCCGGACCAGGTCCAAGCCCTCCTCCGGGAGGGAAACCTCCAGTATCTCCGCAAAGGAAGGCGGGGGTTCGTGGCCCGCGGCGAGGGGTGGATCCTCAAGGAAAGGGACCGGGCCCACGCCAGGGCCCTCTGGCTCGCCCACTACAGGCTCCGCCAGAGAGGCATTCCCGCGCCCCCGGCCCTTCTCCTGCTCCTTGGAAAAAGAAGAGGCCTCCTGGTCTGCCGGGACCTGGGCCCTCTTCCCGACCTGGCCCGGGCCCTGGAGGAGGCCCCCGGCCCGGACAGCCGGGAGGCCCTGGTGCGGGCGGCGGCCCGGCTGGCCGCCTCCCTTCACGCGGGAGGCCTTCGAAACCGGGACCTCAAGGCGGCCAACCTGCTGGTCCGGGAGAACCGGGGGGGAGAGCCCGTCCTCCTTCCCGTGGACCTGGACGGCCTCTCCCGGCCCAGGCGCCTCCGTTCCGCCCACCTGGCCGGGGACCTGGCCCGCCTGGCCGCCTCCCTCTCCGCCCGGGGCGTCCCGTGGAAATCCCTTCTGGATGCCTATTTCCGGGCCCTGCCGGGAGAGGACTCCTTCCTCCCCTCCCTGGATTCCCTGGAGAAAAGGCTCCGGGCCCGCCTGGAGAGGCTCGGTCCAAGACCTTGAAACTGGACCCCTCTCATCCAGGATGGGTGCGCCATGAACCGCCTCGCCCTCAAGCTCAAGGTCCGGGCCGCCAAGCACGCCCTCGTGGCGGGGGGCGTCCGCACGATTCTCCTGGCGGCCTCCTTTCTCCCCGAAAGAATTCTCCTGGGACCCCTGGCCTCCTGGGCGGGGCTCCTGCTCCACGCCGCCATGGGCAAGAGATGCCGCGATCAACTCCTGGCCGCCTTTCCGGGGATGGAGGAAGACGAGGCCCGCCGGATCGCACGGGAGGTGGGCCGCAACTTCGGCCGCCTTCCGGGGGAGCTCGTCCTGGCCCGCCGCCGGGGGTGGACGTTTCTGGAAAAACGGATGGAGACCGACGATTCCCTGGAGCACATGGAAGCGGCCAGGGCCGCCGGCAAGGGGGTGATCGTCATCTCCGCCCACATCGGCAACTGGGAACTCCTGGCCTGGTGGGGCGCCCGCAACTACCCGGAGCCCCTGGCCGTGGTGGGCAAGCGGATCCGGAACCCCGGCCTGAACCGCCTGGTGAACGACCTGCGCGCCAGGGGCGGCATGGAGGTCATCGACAGGGACGATCCCCCCCGCCGCATGCTCCGCCACCTGGCCCGCCCGGGCATCCTGGGGATCCTTCCCGACCAGGACGTGGACGTGCTTGCCGGGGAGTTCCTGGAGTTCTTCGGAAGGACCGCCTACACCTCCACCGGGCCCGCGGCCCTTTCCCTCGCCTCGGGGGCCCCCATGGTCCCGGGATTCCTCCTCCGGCGGGGGGAAAAATTCCTGGTCCGGTTCGCGCCGCCCATCTTCCCCTCCAGGGACCGCCCCAAGCGGGAGGAGGTCCTCCGCCTCACCCGGGCCTGGTCGGAGGCCGTGGAGGAGACGATCCGCGCCTTCCCGGGGCAGTGGGCCTGGTTCCACAGGAGGTGGGCCTCCACGCCGGAAACGGTGGCCCGCAAGAGAAGGCGATACCTGGAAAGCCGCAAACGAAAGGCCCTGGCCCGCCAAGGAGGCAAGCCGTGACCCAGACGACCCGGGTTCTCCTGGTGTGTCCGCCCCTGGACCTCAGGGGAACCACCATCCACACCCGCAACCTGGTTCGGGCCCTGAGGGACAGGGGCTACGAGTTTCACGTCGCCGCCCGGCCGGGGACCCTCTCCGAGCTCCTGGCGGCGGAAGGAGCCCTCCTCCATCCGCTCCCCCTCAACCCTGGGCTCTCGGCCTGGCTCCAGGCGCCCCGCCTCCGTAGGATCCTGGCCGGCGTGGAACCCCACATCCTGCACGTGCGCCACCATTCCCTGCTCCGGGTCTCCTCGACTTTGCTCTGGCGGAACCCTCTTCCCCTTGTGGTTTCCGTCTCCAC
>CAYQBW010000653.1:0-2210 GCA_964415725.1 uncultured Planctomycetia bacterium | reverse complement strand
GTGATCACGGGCCCGCGGGCGGTTCCTCCTCTTCCCTCCCGTGGAAAAGGCGGACCAGGGCGGGCATGGTCGTCCCCTGGACCAGGATGGAGAAGACCACAACCAGGTAAGTGGAGGAAAGAAGGAGGTTCCTGTGGGGGCCTTCCGGGAGGGAGAGGGCCATGGCCACGGAGATTCCTCCCCTCAGCCCGCCCCAGGTCAGGATGGAAACCGTGCCCCTCGGAAAGGGGCGGAACTTCCTGAGCACCGCGATGGGGCCCCAGACGCTCATGAACCGGGAGAGAAGGACCAGGAGGATCGCCGTGGTCCCCGCCAGAAAGAAGGGCGTCCGGAAGACCAGGGCCAGCACCTCCAGGCCGATGAGCACGAAGAGAAGGGCGTTCAGGATCTCGTCCACCAGCTCCCAGAAGGTGTCGATGTTGCGCCGGGTCTTCTCGGACATGGCGAAGAGCCTGCCGTGGTTCCCGATGAGCAGGCCCGCCACCACCGTGGAAATGGGGGCGGAGACGTGGATGAGTTCCGCCAGGGCGTAACCGGCCGTGACCAGGGCCAGGGTGAGAAGGATCTCCACCTGGTAACAGTCCACGGACCGGAGCAGGAAGAAGGTCGCCCCCCCCGTGAGGAGCCCGAAGAGGACGCCCCCCGCGGCCTCTTCCAGGAGCATGAGGGAGACCTTTCCCGGCGTCACGTCCTGGCCGCCCGCGGCCAGGGCCAGGACGGCCAGGAAGACCACCACGCCCACGCCGTCGTTGAACAGGGACTCCCCGGTGATCACGGTCTCCACGTCCTTGGGGGCCCCGGCGGAGCGGAGGAGACCCATCACGGCGATGGGATCGGTGGGGGAGATGAGGGCGCCGAAGACCAGGCAGGTCAGGAAGGGAAGGTCCCACCCGGCCAGGCGGGCGGCGAAAAAGGAGAGGGTCCCCACAAGGAAGGTGGAGAGAAAGACCCCCAGGGTGGCCAGGATCCCGATGGCCCATTTCCGCCGGGCCAGGCTGTTCAGGTTGATGTGGAGGGCCCCGGCGAAGAGGAGAAAGCTCAGCATGCCGTGGAGCACGGTCCGGTCGAAATCGATCTGCTCCACCACCTTCCGGGCCGGTTCCCGGAAAGGCAGGCCCAACGCTTCCAGGACGATCAAGAGAAGGGAGAAAACCAGGGCAAGGAGCATGACCCCCACCGTGGTGGGAAGCCGGATCCACCTGTGGTTGGCGTAACTGAAAAGGGCCGTCAAGGTGAAGAGGGCCGCCAGGACCTGGAAGATTTCCATGGAAAGGATTTTCTCAGGAATCCAGGTGGTTTCCCAGGAGCTTCAGCACCGACAGGGCCTGGAGAATCAGGGCGTAGTGGTCCCCGTGGATCCAGTGGATCTTCACCCCCGGCCCGATGGCGGTGGCCAGGGCCCGGGCCGATTCGGGAGGGACCACCGGGTCCTTGTCGGCGTTCACCATGAGAACCGAGGAGGGGGAAATCCTGTGGGCGAACCTGCAGGGTTCGATGGGTTCCAGGAGCCGGATGAGCCGCTCCCCCGTCAACCCTTTCGCGAGGAGGTATTTCTTGAGGGAACGGGCCTCCCGGGCGTCGCTCATGAAGACCTTCTCCATCCTCCCTCCGGCCAGGATGATTCCCGTGCGGTGGAAGCCCCCGTCCACCCCGGAGGAGAGGGCCGCCAGGAACCCGCCCAGGCTTACGCCGGTGACGGAGATCCGGGCGGGGTCCACGCAGTCCATGGTGGAGAGAAGCAAGGCGGCTCTCCGGATATCCAGGACGGTCTGTTTCACGCCGGCGAGAAGGGTGGGGAGATCCCTGGAAAGCTTCTTTACTCTCCGGGGGTCCTTGGGCCGCCTGGGACCGTAGTAGGCCATCTTCAACAACAAGGCGTGCATGCCCCGGCCCGCCAGGTAGTTGGAGACCAGACGGGCCACCCGGAACTTCCCGTCCAGGATGTGAAGGACGATGACGGCGGGACGTCTTCCACCTCCCCGGACGCGGTAGAACTCGCAGGGCACCACGTTGTTCTCCGGGTCCGGGGAGACCACCGGCGAGGGGAAGCGCAGATCGTAGACGTCGAAGCCCGAAAAGCGGGCCTTCAGGGTTCCCTTCCAGGCGAACCCCTTGCCCGGCAGCTCATACCGGGCGAGAAGCCGGGCCGTGGCCGGATCCCTCTCGGGCTTCAGGGGCCGGGTCCGCCCCGGCGGAACCCGTCCCGAAAG
>CAYQBW010000652.1:0-2220 GCA_964415725.1 uncultured Planctomycetia bacterium | reverse complement strand
GTCCCGCACGGGGCGCTGGCTCGGCCTCCCCGAGGCGGCGCGCGCCGGCGCCGGGGGAGGAGGGGAGCCATGAGCGGCGGAGGAGGACCCCTCATCATACAAAGCGATCACACGATCCTTTTGGAGACGGCCCACCCGGACTACGCCGAGGCCCGGGACAGACTCGCCCGTTTCGCCGAGCTCGTGAAGTGCCCCGACTACATCCATACGTACCGGGTCACCCGTATTTCCATCTGGAACGCAGCCTTCCTGGGCGTGCCCCTGGAAGAGATCACGGGTTACATGGAAGAGGCGAGCCGCTACCCGGTCCCGCCGGTGGTCTTGAGGGACGTGCGGGAGTGGTACGGCCGCTTCGGAGTGCTCGTTCTGGAGCGGGAGGAGGAGAAGCTCGTCCTCCGTTCCCGCAGGCCCGGGCTCCTGGAGGAGGTGAAACGGGTCCAGGGGGTTCCGGCCTGGGTGAAGGAGGAGACACCGGGCGGCCTGGTCCTGGAGGAGGCCGGCCGGGGCCCGGTCAAGCAGGCCCTGGCCAAGGCGGGATACCCCGTGGAGGACCTGGCGGGATACGCCGACGGGGTCCCCCTCGAGATCCGGCTCCGGGAAAAAACGCTCCAAGGCAAGCCCTTCCGCCTGAGGGAATACCAGGAGGAAGCGGCCCGGGTCTTCCACGCCGGCGGCACCGTCCGGGGCGGGTCGGGCGTGATCGCCCTCCCCTGCGGGGCGGGGAAGACCATCGTGGCCCTGGCCGTGATGAGCCTCACCGGGACGCGGACCCTGGTGCTCACCACCAACACCGTGGCCGCCAGGCAGTGGAGGCGGGAGATCCTGGACAAGACCTTCCTCTCGGAAGAGGACGTGGGGGAGTATTCGGGCGAGAAAAAGGAGATCCGGCCGGTGACCATCACCACCTACCAGATGGTGACCCACAGGAAACGCAGGGGCGAGGCCTTCACCCACGTGGATCTCATGGGGCGCCAGGAGTGGGGGCTCATCGTCTACGACGAGGTCCACCTCCTCCCCGCGCAGGTGTTCCGGGTCACGGCCTCCATCCAGGCCAGGCGGAGACTCGGGCTTACGGCCACCCTGGTGAGGGAAGACGGCAGGGAGGACGAGGTCTTCTCGCTCATCGGCCCCAAGCGTTACGACGTGCCCTGGAAGGTCCTGGAGAAGCAGGGCTGGATCGCCGGGGCCCGCTGCGTGGAGGTGCGGGTTCCCCTGGAGGGAGAGACGGAGATCCACTACAGGGCGGCGCGGAAGGACAGGGACCGCTACCGGATCGCCGCCGAGAATCCCGCCAAGGACAGGGTCCTTTCCCTCCTGCTCGAGGCCCACCGGGGGGACCGGGTCCTGGTTCTCGGCCAGTACCTGGACCAGCTCCACCGGATTTCAAGAAAGTTGGACATCCCCTTGATCACGGGGGCCACGCCCAACGCCGACAGAGAGGCCCTCTACGCGGATTTCCGGGAGGGAAGAATCGGCGTCCTGCTGGTCTCCCGGGTGGGGAACTTCGCCGTGGACCTTCCCGAGGCCAACGTGGCCGTCCAGGTCTCGGGAACCTTCGGTTCCCGCCAGGAAGAGGCCCAGAGGCTCGGGCGGATCCTACGGCCCAAGGAGGGCGGGGGAGGAGCGGTCTTCTACTCGCTGGTCACCGAGGGAAGCAGGGAGGAGACTTTCGCCGCCAGGCGCCAGCTCTTCCTGGCGGAACAGGGCTACGAATACGAGATCCTCCCCGCGTCGGTCCTGGAGGAGGGGGGGCCGTGAGCGGCAAGAGGCTGGAAAAAGTCCTGCGGAGCCTGGGGGAGGAGGCCCTCCTGGAGACGCTCCGGGCCTGGGAGCGGGGCCCATCCCGCGGGGTGAGGCCCGGGAAGGGAGCCCGGTGGAGGGAGAAGGTGGAGAAGAAGATCGCCGGACTCATGCGCCGGGAGGGACTCGCGGCGAGAAAGGTCCGGAGGCTCTCGCCCAAGCTCGACGCCCTCCTCCACGCCTTCCTTTCCGCGCCCGGGTATTCTCTCTCCGAAGAGAGGCTCCTGGCCGACCCGCCCCGGCCGCTCGTCACCGCCCAGGCGGTCCACTCAAGCCTGGCCGCCCTGGAGAGGGAAGGGCTCGTCTTCCCCATCGAGGGGGAGGGGGAGAAAACAGTCTGGGGGATTCCCTTGGAATTGGCCGGGCTTCTCCTCTGGCTGGAAAAGAGGGACCGGGTGGGGCTGGCCCATCCCCTCACCC